>JAFOFS010000089.1 GCA_017387165.1 Clostridia bacterium | reverse complement strand
GCAGAAATCTGCCGCCGATCTTTTTTGAAAGGAGTACGGATATGGATACAAAAGCTTTATTCAAATTGTCCTACGGTCTGTTCGTGCTGTCCACCAATGACGGCGAACGCGATAACGCCTGCATCATCAACACCGCCATTCAGGTGACCGACAACCCCAACCGTATCAGCATCACCGTCAACAAGCAAAATCTCACCCACGATATGATCAAGCAGAGCGGTAAGTTCACCGTTTCGGTTCTGTCCGAAAAAGCGCCGTTTGCGCTGTTTCAGCGGTTTGGATTCCAGTCGGGACGAAACGCCGATAAGTTCGCGGGCTTCGACGGCTGGAAGCGTGGATACAACGGCACCGCCATCGTGACCGAGGGCACCAATGCGTTTATCTCGGCATGGGTCACCGACGTGGTCGATCTGGACACCCACACGATGTTTATCGCGGCGGTGACCGATATGGAGGTGCTGGACGATGCGCCCTCCGCCACCTACGCCTATTATCACAGCCATATCAAGCCGAAGCCGGCGGCGGCACCGACCGACAGCGGCAAGACAGTGTGGCGCTGCACTGTCTGCGGTTACGAATACGAAGGAGATCCGCTGCCTGCCGATTTTATCTGTCCGCTCTGCAAGCACCCTGCCTCTGATTTTGAGAAGGTGACCAAATGACCACCGAACTGCTGCGTGCCATTATGGAAATCGCGGTACGGATGGTGCGGTCGGGAGCGGAGATCAACCGCGTGGAAGACAGCATTTGCCGCATCTGTGCGGCGTACGGCGCTACGCGCACCGATATTTTCGCCACCACCTCCAATTTGATCGTGTCGGTGGAGGATGCCGACGGTGAGGTGTACACCCATACCCGCCGCATTCTGTCAACCGGAACGGACATCGAACGGCTGGATCGTTTGAACGCATTGGCGCGTTCCATCACCGCCACCTGCCCCTCCGCAACCACCATCCGCGAAGAACTCGAGGCGCTTTCCTCCCGTGATCACCGCTATCCGACCGCCGTGTACATTCTCGGATGCGGCATCATCGCCGGCGCGTTCTGCCTGTTCTTCGGCGGACGCGAATGGGTCGAGCTGTTGGTGGCTTTCGCGGTCGGCGCTCTGTCCGGCGTCGGACTCAAGCTGACCGAACGGCTGTCGGTCAACCGCATCGTGGCGCGTTTTCTTTGCTCGTTTATCGGCTCGTTTCTGGCGGTGGCGGTCTTTCGTCTGCACTGGATGGGCACGGTCGATAACGTCATCATCGGCAACATTATGGTGCTCATCCCCGGCGTCGGGCTCACCAATTCCATCCGCGATCTGTTCATCGGGGACACCATCACCGCCATTTTGCGGTTGATCGAAGCGATCCTGCTGACCATCGCCATCGCCTGCGGCTACGTGGCCGCCGCCCTGCTGATGGGAGGTGTTTCCGTATGACCGATGCGATCATTCAGATTTTAGCGGCGCTGGTCGGGACGTTGGCGTTCGGCATCGTCTTCAACATCCGCGGCAAAAAGCTGCTGGTCGGTATGTTCGGCGGCATGCTGGCGTGGAGCCTGTTCTTGCTGCTCGGACTGGCGGTGGAAAGCGAAGTGGCGCGGTATTTCCTCGTGTCGGTGGCGATTTCGGTCTACTCCGAAATCTTCGCCCGCGTCTTGAAAACGCCGACCACCACCTTTTATATCGTCGCGCTCATCTCGCTCATTCCCGGAAGCGGCCTGTACTACTCCATTGCCTATGCGTTGGACGGAAACACCGCTATGTTTTTGGAAAAAGCGGTACACACGCTGGCATTGGCCGCCGCGTTGGCACTCGCTATTGTGCTGGTATCCTCGCTGACCAAGCAGCTGACCGCTTTCTCACGCAGACGCGAAAAATAAAGCCTAACAGAAAAACACCGTTGCGGTTTTCACCGCAACGGTGTTTTTTTTGAAAGCGCGAACGCTCCCGCGTTCACACCTTACCCCCTTAGAAAATTTCGGTCTC
>JAFOFS010000088.1 GCA_017387165.1 Clostridia bacterium | reverse complement strand
TTCACGGAAGCGGATACCAACGATCGTTGCCATAAAAAGCCCTTTCTGTTACCGACCGACCGCCGCCCGTAATTTGGCGCACGCTTCGGTGATAAACAATGCGTGGTTGATGTTGCGTCGCTGCATCGTTTCCAACGCCTCGACGGTTTCCAATAACTGTAAAAGTGCGGCCGCCGTCAACGAAGCGGCGAGCTTATCCGCCGTTTGCGGCGAAGGGGACATCCGTCCGCTTTGCCCGTACTTGGCGGTCAGCGCATCGCGGAACAGCAAGCGCAGCTCGCGCAAAACGCCCTGCACCAGCGCCGGATCGCGGCTCGGCAATTCGGCGCATTTGGCCAGCAGCACCGATTCGGTCGGGGCGAGGATCGCCTCCGCCAGCGACGGCGCCAGCGCCAGACTGTCCTTCCAATGACTGTCTGCCAGCGCCTCGGCAATGGTGCCCAGACAGGCGCCGTACAGCCGCGTCACCGTCCGCAGATCCTCCTCGGTCTGCCCGGGGAAGCGTTCGCGCAGCCACGGTAATGCTTCCTCCTCCCCCACACCGCCGAGCGTCAGCGCGAAGGTACGGGAACGGATGGTTTCCAGCAGCTCAAACCGGCTGCGGCAGGTGAGGATAAACCGCAGATGCTTCGGCGGTTCTTCGATGATACGCAGCAGCGCGTTTTGCCCTTCGAGGGTCAGCGCTTGCGCGTTTTCCAAAATAAAGACGCGGCAGGCCGCCTCGTTGGGGAGGCGGTAGCCTTCCTCGCGCAGCTCACGCACCGTGTTGATGCTGAAGGAACGGGCGCGGTCGCTTCCGCCGTAAAACGAAATATCAGGATGGGTGCCGGCATCCGCTTTGATGCAATCGGGACAGACGCCGCACGGACGCGCCGCGCCGTCGGAATGGCGGCAGACCGCCGCCTTGGCGAGAAGCGTCGCCAGCGTTTTGCGTCCGCTGCCGCTCGGACCTTCGATGAGCAGGGCATGCGGAAGCCGTCCGTTGTCCACCAACGAACTGAGTTGTTCTTTCAATTCGGCATTGCCGATCAAACCGTCAAACCGCATCGCTTACAACCGCTCAAACCGATCGATCGGCACAACGAATACGGTGGCGCCGCCAACCGCGACGCTGACCGGATATTCGCCGTATACCGACGAATTGTGGAGGGAGCCGGGCACAACCTGATTCCGCTTTTTGCAGTTTTTCTCAATGATCGCCAGCGCCTCGTCCACCCGTTCCTCCTCGGTACCGATCAACAGCGTCACGTTGGAGGTCATCAGAAAACCGCCGGTCGTGGCCAGCTTGGTGGAGGTAAACCCCTCCACGTTCAGTGCGGCCTGCGCTTTGCGGCTGTCTTCCTTATTGACGATCGCAATGATCATTTTCATCATGTGTGCTCACCACCCCATACTTACTTATTTTATATTATATCCTATTTTTTATCCAGTGGCAAGAGGTTTTATTCCGAATTTTTCAGCAGCCGCAGATTTCTTTGCAGCACGCCTTTCCCCCGCCATCCGTACGCCTTGCCGTCCGAGCTTTCCGCCGAAGCCTCGGTCAGCGCATCCTCGTACACGGTAAAGCAGGGATGCGGCGCGGATACCGCCGTCCGATTGAGCGGACAGACCTCCTGGCAGAGGTCGCAGCCCCACGCCGTGCCGACCTGCCGCATCACGGCGATCTCGCGGTCGGTGAGCTCCCCTTTGCGCTGGGTGATGGCGGACAGACATTCGCCGCCGTCGGTCAGACGGGCGGTGGGACACGCCTTGCGACAGGCACCGCAATGCAAACAGCCGCGCCGCTTGGCGGCGACCGCCCCGACCTCGCGGTCGGTCACGATACAGCCGATAAAAACGAAGCTGCCGAAGCGGTCGCTGATCAGCAGGCCGTTGTCCCCCCTCACGCCCAAACCTGCCGCCACAGCGGCTTGCACCTCGGGGATGGGAGAATTGTCGATGAACGGCTCGTACACGCCGTCGGGATCTTGCAGACGGAGCGCCTCCGCCGCGCGGGTCAGCACCGCTCCTGCCGCCGTGTGATAGTCGTTGACCGCCGCATAACGGGAAAAATTCTTCGGCGGCTGCGCCTGCATCCGATACGGGAACAGGAGCACCAGCACCGAAGCGGCGTTTTGCGGCAGACGGGATGCGGCGCGACAGGGCAGCAGCGAATCCGCCACCGCCGAAAACGGGCAGACGCCGGCCTCACAGCCGACGGCTGATGCCGCCTGCAACAGTTCTTGTTCGGTCATACGGGGGCGCTCCTTTCTTTTTTGTCCTTACTACGAAAAAAGCAACCTTGCGTGGCAAGGTTGCTCTCGTTAGTCATCGTAATGGGCTTAGGCGTTCGCCTTTTTCGCAAGGGCGGACTTTTTCCGTGCAGCGGTATTCTTGTGCAGGATACCCTTCGCGACCGACTGGTCGATTTTCTTCACAGCCAGACGGACGGCCTCGTCCTTGTTCTCGGCACCGGTCTCGATAGCGGTATTCGCTTTCTTCAGCTCGGTCTTCAGAGCGGACTTGGCAGCTTTGCGCTGAGCAGTCTTGGCCTCGATCACTTTGACTCGCTTTTTAGCGGATTTAATGTTGGGCATGGTCACACCTCCCCGAATTATTCTAAATCACGCATCAGTTATCATAACATAAAGATTTTCAGAATGCAACAGTTTTTTTTCAAAAAGCGGAAATTTTTGAGTATTTACCAGTTTTCGGGGGGATAATAACCGTGTTTCTTTGTGAAAAAGGAGTGAAAAGGATGCGTTATCGTACCGATCTGGCAACCGAAACGGTTGCCGTTCGCGGCGATCTGACCGCCGAAGATTTGCGTAAGACGGAAGAAAAGCACGGAAAATATCGCGTCACACGGGTGCAGATCTGCACCGAAAGGGGAGAGCGGCTGCTCGGAAAGCCGCAAGGGCGATACGTGACCGTCACCTTGCCGTCGCTGCCGTCGGATACGGCGGACAGCCTGTTTCCGGCCCGTTTGATCGCGGCGGAGCTGACCGCCCTGCTGCCGCCCGAGGGGACGGTGCTGGTGGCCGGACTCGGCAATCCCTCCCTGACCGCCGACTCGCTCGGTCCGCTGACCGCTGCACGGGTGGTGGCAACCCGTGACCCAAACCTTGAAACGGCGGTGGCGGGCTTGCGCCCGACGGCGGTCACCGTTCCGGATGTTTGCGGAAAAACGGGAATGGACGCCGCCGAGCAGCTGCGCGGTCTGTGCGACCGCCTGCGTCCCGTTGCGGTCATCGCGGTGGACGCGTTGGCCGCCGTTTCGATCGATCACCTCGGCAAAACGGTGCAGATCACCGACGTCGGTCTGGCACCCGGCTCGGGAGCAGGGGAACGCCGCTGCGCGGTCAATCACCGAACACTCGGCGTGCCGGTGATTGGGATCGGGGTGCCGACGGTGGTGGACGCACGTTGTCTGATCGCCGATCTGACCGGTCTGGAATTGAGTGAGCACCACCTGCCGACCATGAACGTCACCCCACAGGATATCGACCTGCGCGTCCGCCGTGCGGCGCGCCTGTTGGCGCTTGGTATCCACGCGGCGCTTTATCCCGATCTTCCGCCTGACCGCGTGTGCGCTCTTGCGGAATAATGCGGCGTCCTGCCGCATAAGGTGAGGGTGGGGGTGAGGAGATGAGGAGAACGCTGAAGCGGATGCTGTCCGCGTTGTTATCGCTGACCGTGCTGTCAGCGGCGTTGGCGCTGCCTGCATGGGCGCATCAGCAAAGCGGCGACAGCGAAGGGACGCTGTCGGAGCATACCGCCCCGAGCGGTACGCCGCCGCTTACCTTATCCACCTTGCCGGCGATGGACAAAACGCTTCGTGAGCAGCGTCCTTCTCTGCTGACCGCCGACGGCATTCCGCCGCAGGGGAACGGCGGCACGGTGATCGAGCAGGAGGTGGGCGGCGGCAGCGGTGTCGGTCAGGGCGTGTTTATCAAAAATTCCTCCGGTACTGACGCCGATTGGTCGTCCTTGTTGCAGGGGGAAACGGTCACCTTTGCGGATACCGATCAGCCGCAGGTGCTGATCGTTCACACCCACACCACCGAAAGCTATATGACCTACTACGCCGGGTATTACAACAACGAGGACGTCGGTCGCCCGACCGATATTCACAAGAATATCTGCGCCGTGGGGGAGGTGCTGGCCAACCGTCTGCGTGGCGCCGGCATCGGCGTCCTGCACGACACGCAGCTGTACGACTATCCCGAGTATACGGGGGCATACGGGCGCAGCCGCGAAACGATTGAGGAATTAACCGAAAAGTACCCCTCCATTCGGCTGGTCATCGATCTTCACCGCGACGCCATCCTGCGTGACAACGTCACCCGCATCAAGCCCACCGTCACGGTGGACGGGCAAAAAGCGGCGCAGGTGATGCTGGTTCTCGGTGCGGCGGACAACGACGATAACCCCAACCCGACGTGGAGAGAGAACGTCCGATTGGGGTTTCGGCTGACGTCGGTTTTGGAGCAGATGGCGGAGGGGCTGACCCGTCCCGTTCTGCTGACCGAGTCCAACTATAATCAACATCTGCTGCCGAGCGGAGCGATGCTCCTGCTGGAAATCGGCACCGACGTCAATACCTTTTCCGAGGCGATGGTATCCGCCTCCTTGGTGGGGGATGCGTTAGCGCGTATTATGGGTGCATAGCGGGGGAGTTTTTGGGAATTCGGATGAGATATTCGTAGGCGTCCTCCGTTTCCCGTTGCTCCGCAAGCGCCGCCACGCCGCTTTTCTTCATGGTATCCACCGCGTGTTCGACCGTGTTGAAGAACAGGCGAATATCCCGAATGAGCGGCTTGATCCGCTTTTTGGCGGTCGGGTGCAGACGGGCGGCAACCGCCCGTTCGGTCTGCGCCACCGTCCAGTTCTCCGCGATCATACGGCGCAGCACTGCCTCGCGAGCCGGATCGTCCAGCCGCAGCAAGGCGCGTGCGTGCCGCTCGGTGCAGCCGGCGGCGGTCAGCCGCGTCCGCTGATCGGGGGAGAGCTGCAGCAGCCGCAGCTTGTTGGCGACCGCCGGCTGGGACAAACCCAACTGCTTGGCCGCCTCGGTCTGGGTGAGCTTGCCGCACTCCATCAAACGGCGGATTCCCTCCGCTTCTTCAAAACAATGCAAATCCTGCCGCTGCAGATTTTCCACCAACGCCAGCACGGCGGAGCGGCTTTCCTCCGCCTCCACCACCAGGCAGGGAACGGTCACCCGTCCGGCCCGTGCGGCAGCGCGCAGCCGCCGCTCACCTGCCACCAGCACGGGGGTATCCCCCTCCAGCACGACGGTGAGCGGCTGCAGGACACCGACCTCGCGGATGCTGCGCGCCAGACTGTCGAGCCCCTCCTCCGAAAACACCTGCCGCGGCTGATGCGGATTGGGACGAATACGGGAGATGGGCAGCTCCACAACCTGTCCGACAAGTCGTTTTTTCAATAGCGGCATACAAAAACATCCTTTCCTTTTTCTCCATTTTAAGGGGGAGAATAGGGGAAAGGATGTCGTTTTTCGGTGTCGCAAAACCGTTTATTTCAGAGGATCTTTCGCAATTTTCGCACTCTGTCGGGGATAGGCAGGGGCGGTGTGGAATTGTTTGCCGATGCACAGGATCACGCGTTCCTCGCGGTCGCCGTTTTTGTTGGGCGGCAGCCGGAGCTTGTGCGCGGTGGCTTCGCCTCCGCCGAGCTTTTTGATCGCGCCCTTGGCGGCGGTCAGTTCGTCCTCCGCACCGGGGCCTTTCATTGCCAAAAACTGCCCCCCGACTTTGACGTAAGGCAGGCAATATTCCGACAAAGTGGGGAGAGCCGCGACCGCGCGAGCGGTCGCCACGTCGAATTTTTCGCGCAGTTCCTTGCGACGGGCGCCTTCCTCGGCGCGTGCGTGGACGGTGACGGCGGAAAGCCCCAGCTCACGGCAAACCTCCTGCAAAAACACCAGCCGCTTGTTCAGGCTGTCGAGGAGGGTCACCTGCATATCCGGTCGGACGATGGCCAGCGGAACAGAGGGGAAGCCGGCGCCGGTGCCGACGTCCACCAGCGAGAATTTGCAGCTCGGCAGCAACGGCGCGGCGGACAGGCTGTCCGCAAAATGCTTGACCGCGACGTCGTGCGGATCGGTGATGGCGGTGAGATTCATTTTCTCGTTCCATTCGACCAGCAACGCCGCGTAGGTATCCAACTTTTGGATTTGTTGGTCGGACAGCGTAACGCCGACCTCCGCCGCCGCTTGCCGCATCAAATCAAAATCGATCATACGAACTCCTTTAACAATAAGAGGATGGTGACCACGAGGTGAATGCCCATAAAGATCGGCAACCCGATCATAAAGGTACGGCGACGGGTCTTGTGCCGCGCCAGTTTCATACACACCCACTCGGCGATGGCGCCGCCCAGCAGCCCGATGAGCAGCAGCCAAATTTCGGGAACGCGCTCGTCGCGGTTTTTGGCGGCCTGCTTGTCCGCCAGGGTCACCCAGACGGCCAGCGCCGAGATGACCAGAAAATACATCGGTAAAATCTCTTTCATCGTCCGTCCTCCTTTTGCGACAGCCACAAGATCAGAACGGAAACGTCCGACGGGCTGACTCCCGAAATACGGGAGGCCTGCCCGACCGACAACGGACGGATGGCGGAGAGCTTTTCCTGCGCCTCCAGCCGCAGTCCGTGGATGGCGGTGTAATCGATGTCCGCAGGAAGCAGTCGCTTTTCCAGCCGCCGCATCTCGTGGATGGAGGCCAGCTCGCGGCGGATGTATCCCTCGTACTTCAGCTCGGTTTCCACCTGCTCACGGGTGAGCTTTTCGAGCGGCGGACGGTTTTTGTCCACCGACTCCAGCTTGTCGTAGTCCAGCTGCGGACGCTTGAGCAGATCCAGCAGACGGACGCCGGTGCTGACGGGGGTGGTGCCGGCGGCGGTCAGAACGGCGTTCAGCTCGTCGGTGGGGGAGAGCACCGTCTTTTCCAGACGGAGCAACTCGGCTTGCTTGGCCGCCTGACGGGCGGTAAACCGTTCCCAACGGGAATCGGTGACCAGACCGACCCGGCGACCGATGGGGGTGAGCCGCTCGTCGGCGTTGTCCTGCCGCAGTACCAGACGGTATTCCGACCGCGAGGTCATCATCCGATACGGGTCCATACAGCCCTTGGTGACCAGATCGTCGATCAAGGTGCCGATATACCCGTCGGCGCGATCCAGCACCAGCGGCGGCTCGCCCTTGAGCGCCAACGCGGCGTTGATGCCGGCGATCAAGCCTTGGGCGGCGGCTTCTTCGTAGCCGCTGCTGCCGTTGAACTGACCGGCGCCGTACAGACCGCCGAATTGCTTGAATTCCAGCGTCGGCTTCAGCTGCGTCGGGTCACAGCAATCGTATTCGATGGCGTAGCCGGGACGCATCACCTGCACCTGCTCCAACCCGGGGATGGTTTGCAGCAGCGCCTGCTGCACGTCCACCGGCAGGGAGGAGGACAAGCCCTGCAGATACATTTCGTCGGTATGCTCGCCGCACGGCTCGATGAACACCTGATGCCGTTCCTTGTCCGCAAAACGGACGATTTTGGTTTCGATACTCGGACAGTAACGGGGTCCCTCGCCTTGAATGGTACCGTCGTACAACGGCGAACGGGCGAGATTGTCCAGGATCACCTGCTTGGTCGCGTCGTTGGTCCAGGTGATGTGACAGCAGAGCTTGTTTTCGGGCGGTACTTCCGTTTCGAACGAGAAGGGGATAACCGGCTCGTCGCCCGGCTGCACCTCCAGCCCGGAGAAATCGATGGAGGATTTCAGCACACGCGCCGGTGTGCCGGTCTTGAAACGGCGCAGCCCCACGCCGAGACGGGTCAGCGACTTGGTCAGCTCGGTCGCGGCGAACATGCCGTCCGGACCGCCGTCGTAGTTGACGTCACCGACGAAGATGCGTCCGCCGAGGAAGGTG
Organism: Clostridia bacterium; assembly: GCA_017387165.1. GTDB lineage: Bacteria > Bacillota > Clostridia > Oscillospirales > Acutalibacteraceae > RGIG426. The sequence continues at coordinate 1,420 of JAFOFS010000088.1, read as the reverse complement.
CCGGTGGCGAGGATCACCGCCTTGACGCGGTACTGACCCTCCAGCCGCGTGGTGAGCAGCCATTCGTCGCCCTGCGGCTGAATATCCACGATCTCCGCCTGCAAAACCGACAGGTTTTCGGTGGTTTCGACCGTGTGCTTCATGGTGGCGGAATAATCGCGACGGTCGATCTGCGCACGCAGCGAATGCACGGCAGGACCTTTGCCGCGGTTGAGCATACGGGATTGCAGGGTGTTGGCGTCCGCCGCCTTGCCCATTTCGCCGCCCAGCGCGTCGATCTCACGGACGAGATGTCCCTTGGCGGTACCGCCGATGGAGGGATTGCAGGGCATATTGCCCACCCAATCCATATTGATGGTAAACAACGCCGTTTTGCATCCCAGCCGCGCAGCGGCAAGCGCCGCTTCCAGGCCGGCGTGTCCGGCGCCGATCACCGCAATTTCGTATGTGCCGGCAAAAAACAGCATTGTTTTCCCTCCTTTTGACTGAATTTCAACCCATTATACCACATTAAAAAGCATCCCGCAACGGTTTTTGAAAGAAAATCGTTGCGAGCGTGGGGGAGTTGTGCTATAATACCCTAAGAATTTATTGCAAAGGATGAGGACGATGACGGTTATTGATATTTTTTCGGGATTTCTCGGCGCGGGTAAAACCACGCTGATCAAAAAACTCATTAAGGAAGCCTATGCGAACGAAAAGCTGGTGCTGATCGAAAACGAATTCGGTGAGATCGGCATTGACGGCGCGTTTATGCAGGAGGCCGGCATTCAGATCAACGAGCTCAACTCCGGCTGCATCTGCTGCTCGCTGGTGGGTGACTTCCGCGAAGCGCTGACGCAGGTGCTGGAGCAGTACACCCCCGATCGCATTTTGATCGAGCCGTCCGGTGTCGGCAAGCTGTCCGACGTGATCAAGGCGGTGGAGGCGGTCACCTCCGAGCAGGTGCGTTTCGGCGCGTTCGTGACGGTGGTGGACGGCTCCAAGTGCAAGCTGTACAGCAAGAACTTCGGTGAATTCTACAACGATCAGGTGGAAAACGCCACCACCATCGTGATGTCCCGTACCGGCAAGATGACGCAGGACAAGATTGACGCGGCGGTGGCGCTGCTCCGCGAGAAAAACGCGGAAGCGCGCATCGTCACCACGCCGTGGGAGCAGCTCGGCGGCGAACAGTTTGCGGACGCGATGAGCGGCGGCAAGCGTCTGGCGGAGCAAGCGATGGAAGAACTGCATCACCACCAACATCATCACGATGAGGAGTGCGAGTGCGGTTGCCACCACGATCACGAGCATCATCACCATCATCATCACGATGAGGAGTGCGCGTGCGGTTGCCACCACGATCACGAGCATCACCACCATCATCATCATCATCACGATGAGGAATGCGCGTGCGGCTGCCACCACGATCACGAGC
>JAFOFS010000087.1 GCA_017387165.1 Clostridia bacterium | reverse complement strand
TGTTCCACAGCGGCATTATGCCGGCCATCAACCCCGGCATCTCGGTCAGCCGCGTCGGCGGCTCGGCGCAGCTCAAGGGTATGAAAAAGGTTTCCGGCGAGCTGAAGCTGCTGTACTCGCAGTATCGCGAGCTGCAGGCGTTCGCCCAGTTCGGCAGTGATCTGGACGCCGATACCAAGGCGCGTCTGGCGCTCGGCGAGCGTATCGTCGAGGTGCTCAAGCAGGATCGCAACGCCCCCGTACGGGTGGGTTGTCAGGTCGCCATCGTCTACGCCGTCATCAAGGGCTTCTTGAATGACGTGGCGGTAGAGGAGGTCAAGGAATACGAACAGCGGCTGTATGCCAAGCTGGAAAATCAGTACGGCGAGTGGTTGACCCGCATCGAAGCAGGGCATTACGACGACGCCGACGAGCAGCAGCTGCGCTCCATTCTTGCTGAAATGCAGGTGTAATCCGTATGTCTGAAAACACAAAAGCGCTTCGCGTGCGCATCAAAAGCGTCAATTCGACGCGGCAGCTGACCAACGCCATGGGGTTGGTCGCTTCCTCCAAGATACGCCGCGCAGGTGAGGCGATGCGAAAAGGGCGTGACTACGCCGATGCGTTGGACAGCAGCCTGCAGGCGCTGACCGCCGATCGCGAATGTCAAAAAAGCCCGTATATGCAGCAGCGAAGCGGCGGACGCGTCCGTCTGGTCGTCATCGCCGGCGATCGCGGTCTGGCCGGTGGCTATAACGCCAACGTCTTCCGTCTGGCGGCAGAGATCGCCGATGCCGAGGTGATCCCCATCGGCAAGCGCGCCTGCGAAAAATACGGCGTACCGGTCAATTCCTCCGAGAAATATTCGTTCGAGGAAGCCGCGGCGCTCGCCGATCGGCTGTGCGCCGATTTTGCGGACGGCGCGTACGACCGTCTGGGCATTCTGTCCACCGACTATCATTCGGTTATGACGCAGGAGGCGGTGATCCGCTGGATCCTGCCGTTTGAAGCGAGCGGCGCGTCTGCCGCCGGCATGATCTTTGAGCCGGATCCGCTCACCGTGCTGAACAACGTCGCCAGAGAATACGTCGCCGGAAAGATCATGGCGGCGGTACGCGAAAGCTTCGCCAGCGAGGTCGCGGCGCGGCGGATGGCGATGGATTCGGCAGGCAAAAACGCCCAGCAGATGCTCGACGATCTGCAGCTGCAGTACAACCGCGCCCGTCAAGGCGCCATCACACAGGAAATCACGGAGATCGTTGCCGGCAGCGGCAGCGGAACATGAGGTGGTAAGCGTGAACAAACAACACATCGGAAAAGTAACGCAGGTCATGGGACCTGTCGTGGACGTGCGGTTCCCCGAAGGGGAGCTGCCTGCCATTCATAACGCGCTGACCGTTGCCATCGGCGAACGGACGCTGACGGTGGAGGTCGCGCAGCACATCGGTGACAACACCGCACGCTGCATTGCAATGGCTTCGACCGACGGTCTGCAGCGTGGTGCGGACGTGCAGGATACCGGCGCGCCGATCAGCGTGCCGGTCGGTCGCGAAACGCTCGGCCGCATTTTTAACGTGCTGGGCGACGCGGTGGACGATCAGCCTGCCCCCGTCACCGAGGAGCGCTGGAACATTCACCGTCCGGCGCCCGATTACGAGGATCTCTCGACCGGCGCGGATATCTTTGAAACCGGCATCAAGGTCATCGACCTCATCTGCCCGTATTCCAAGGGCGGTAAGATCGGTCTGTTCGGCGGCGCCGGCGTCGGCAAAACGGTGCTCATTATGGAGCTGATCAACAACATCGCCAAACAGCACGGCGGTATTTCGGTCTTTACGGGAGTCGGCGAACGCACCCGTGAGGGCAACGATCTGTACAACGAAATGAAGCAGTCGGGCGTGTTGTCCAAAACCGCGTTGGTGTACGGTCAGATGAACGAGCCGCCCGGGGCGCGTATGCGCGTCGGTCTGTCCGGTCTGACCATGGCGGAGTATTTCCGCGACAACGAGGGACAGGACGTGCTGCTGTTTATCGACAACATCTTCCGCTTCACCCAGGCCGGTTCTGAGGTTTCCGCACTGCTGGGCCGTATGCCCTCCGCTGTTGGCTACCAGCCCACTCTGGCTACGGAAATGGGCGCCCTGCAGGAGCGCATCACCTCCACCAAAAAAGGCTCCATCACCTCCATTCAGGCGGTATACGTTCCGGCGGACGACCTGACCGATCCGGCACCTGCCACCACCTTCGCCCATCTGGACGCCACCACCGTGTTGTCCCGCAGCATCTCGTCGCAGGGCATCTATCCGGCGGTCGATCCGCTGGAATCCACCAGCCGCATCCTGTCGCCGTCAATCGTCGGCAAGGAGCATTACGCGGTCGCCAAGGAAGTGCAGCGCATTTTGCAGCGGTACAAGGAACTGATGGACATCATCGCCATTATGGGTATGGATGAGCTGTCCGAGGCGGATAAGCTGCTGGTGCAGCGTGCGCGTAAGATCCAGCGTTTCCTGTCCCAGCCGTTTGACGTGTCGGAGAAATTCACCGGCATCACCGGCAAATACGTTCCGATTGCCGAAACCATCCGCGGCTTTAAGGAGATCATCGAGGGCAAGCACGACGACCTGCCGGAATCGGCGTTCCTGTTCGTCGGCACCATCGATGAAGCGGTGGAGAAAGCGAAGAAAAGCGTATGAAAACCTTTCATCTGACTGTCGCCTCCCCCGACGGCAACGCGTTTAGCGGCGAGGCGGTCAAGCTGGACGTCCGCGGTACGGAGGGCGAGCTGGCGGTGATGGCCGGGCATATCCCGTTCGTCACCTCGGTGGTGGGGGGTGCGTGCGCCGTTTGGACGGACGAGTCCACCAAACGCACCGCCACTCTCGACGGCGGTCTGCTGACCGTCAGCGCCGATGCCGTCACCCTGCTGTCCGGCTCGTTCCGATTTGACCAATAACTACCCCCTTAAAACAAAAAGCGTTCGTTGGAGTTTTCCAACGAACGCTTTTTTCGTTTGTGTTTACACGTCCACGCCGAGCAGTCGTTTGGCCAAAATACCGACCACAAACGACACCACCGCGACGCCGATGCTGATCAGCGCCATTTCCCAAAAGCGGGATTTGAACGGCTGATCCTTTGCCACCGAGGTGTAGTAGGTAAAGCCGGCGATGATCGCCACGATAATCAGCAGCATACAAATCAACGCCGGAATATACTGCGCCGTGCCAAACAGCAGATACGGCAGGATCAGCAGCACCACCGTGATGAGGTACGCCACACCCGTGTAGGTGCAGGATTTCAACGCATCGCTGCGCCCCTCGCTTTTGGCGGCGAGAAACTCGCTGGACGCCATCGAGAAGGTGGCCGAAATGCCGACGATCAAGCCGGACAGCGCCACCAGACGGGTGTTCTGCAACGCAAAGGTGAAGCCGGCCAGGCTGCCGGCCAGTTCCACCAGCGCGTCGTTTAAGCCCAACACCATACTGCCGACGTACTGCAGACTTTCCTCATCCAGCATCGCCAGCAGCGCCTGCTCGTGTTCTTCCTCCTGTCGGCGGATCTGTTCGCTTTCCTTGACCTCCGCAGCCAGCTTTTCATAAACGTCCTGCGCGTGGCCCTCGCCGCGCTCCATCAGTTTCACCGCAAAGGTGAAGCCGAGCAGACGCGCCACCAGCGCATACCAAAACACCTTGCCGCGCTTCGGCTTCATTTCCACTCCGCTGTACTGCTTCCATACGTAGTAATGCGCCTTTTCCTCCGCCGCCAAGCGGCGCAAAGTGGCGCGGTTTTCTTCGCCTTTGGCGAACTTGGCAATGCGCTCGTAGATGACGCTTTCGGTCAGCTCTCCGAGCTGCATTTTGCGGATGATCGCCATCGCTTCCGCCGATATCGTCTTATTCATACGGTCAGCCCCCTTTTTCCTCATTATACCCCCAAAAATCAGAAAAAGCAAGGTCTCCCTTGCTTTTTCTTGCGTTTATTCCCGATCGAGAGAAGCCGCCATTTCCTGCTGAATGTCGGGGTCGTTCGAGAGCATCGGCTGGACGTCCTTGCCGTGGACCTTGCGATCGACGTAATTCTTGGTGACCTTGATCACCAGCGGCAGCAGCGCCAGCACGCCGATGAGGTTGGGAATCATCATCAAGCCGTTAAAGGTATCGGACAGATCCCACGCGAGGCC
>JAFOFS010000086.1 GCA_017387165.1 Clostridia bacterium | reverse complement strand
GGTGGTGACCGATCCCCACGAAAAGGCGATGCAGCGCGCCTTGCTGCAATGGAAAAATCCGAAAAACGCCGATCTGGTGCGGGAGGCTCTCCGCAAAGCCGGACGGGAGGATCTCATCGGCAACGACAAAAAATGCCTCATCCGCCCGAAAGCCGGTCAGCGTCCGCCGATGGCGACCCACCGCGGCAAGCCGCAAAGCCGTCCCTCGCGCAGTCGCTCGTTCGGTAAGGAATACGCTCCGAAAAAACGGCGTTGACAAGAGATTTACAAAATGTTCAAAGAAACGACAAAAGGTTGTGATATAATGAAACAAGAGCTGCGGAGATTGCTGTCGTTGACAGCGGCGGCAGCGCTGCTGCTGGTCGGCGGCTGCACGCTGCTCGGCGGTGAGCCGAGCGAGCCGGCGGATGCAACCACCACCTCCACCTCCTTTCGCACCACCCTCTCCCAAGCGACCTACAGTGATTTTTTGCTGTCGCTCGGCACGGTGAGCGGCGCGGAGGGCGAAACGGTGGAGCTGCCGCCGACCGTATCGGCGCAGGCCTATCTCGTTAACGCGGATCTGATTTTGCGCTACGACCCGACGCTGCTTCAGCCGGTGACCGAGGAGGACGGCTCCTGCGCCGTTCCCGTGGACTGGACGGGCGGCTTGTGGAGTGCGGAGACCGAGGCAGGCTGTGTGAAGCTGATGCTGGCCACCGCCGAGGACGGCGTGGCGGAGGCAATGACGCTTTGCTCGGTCCGTTTTCGCCTGCTGACTCCCCAACCGGCGACGGTGACGCTCGGCGCAACCGCCGTGGGCGCCTGCCAACCGCAGGACGCAGGGGTGGATGCGACGGCAAAGGAATTGGTACAATTTTCTGATGGAATGATAAAGGTGATGGAAAATGTTGCAACTGAAGAAGATCTGTAAAGACTACGTAACCGGGACTGAGACGGTCCATGCGCTGTGCGAGGTGGATCTGGCGTTCCGCCCGTGTGAATTCGTGTCGGTGCTGGGCCCGTCGGGCTGCGGCAAGACGACCCTGCTCAACCTGATCGGCGGCCTGGATCAGTACACCAGCGGCGATCTGGTCATCAACGGTCGCTCGACCAAGCATTTCAAAGCGCGGGATTGGGATACCTATCGCAATCATACGATCGGCTTTGTGTTCCAGACCTACAACCTCATCCCGCACCAGACGGTGCTGGCGAACGTGGAGCTGGCGCTGACCCTCTCCGGCGTGTCCAAGGCGGAACGCCGCCGCCGCGCCAAAGAAGCGCTGGAAAAGGTGGGACTCGGTGACCAGCTGAATAAGCGCCCGAATCAGATGTCGGGCGGTCAGATGCAGCGCGTGGCGATTGCCCGTGCCCTGGTCAACGATCCCGATATTTTGCTGGCGGACGAGCCGACCGGTGCGCTGGACTCCACCACCAGCGTCCAGATTATGGAACTGCTGAAGGAGATCGCCGCGACGCGGCTGGTGGTGATGGTGACCCACAACCCCGAGCTGGCGGACACCTACTCCACCCGTATCATCCGCCTGCTGGACGGTCGTATTCAGTCCGACTCCGCGCCGTTTGAGGCGGAGGAGGAAGAGGAGATCGCCCCTGCGCAGAAGCCGTCCAAAAAGGAACGCAAGACCTCCATGTCCTTTTTCACCGCCTTTGCGCTGTCGCTGCGTAACCTGCTGACTAAAAAGACCCGTACCGCGCTGGTGAGCTTCGCCGGCTCGATCGGTATCATCGGTATTGCGCTGATTTTGGCGCTGTCCACCGGTATCAACAACTACATCACCGACGTGCAGCGGGACACCCTGTCCTCCTACCCCGTTTCGCTGCAGGCGGAGCAGACGGATATGACCGCCTTGATGGAGGCGATGATGTCGGCGCAGGAATCGGAGCAGCACGACCTTGACGCGGTGTATTCCTCGTCGGTGCTCGACGACCTGCTCAACGCGATGACCCAGACCGACAAAAACACCAACAATCTGGCCGATTTCAAGGCGTATCTCGAAAGCGGCGCGGTGGATGCCATTCTGGAGGAAAGCGTCCGCGCCATTCATTACGGCTACGACCTGAACCTGAACGTTCTCACCAAGGACGTCAACGGCGACGTGGTCAAGTCGGATATGATGGAAATGATGCAGACCGCCATGGGTGAGCTGTACGGTATGAGCGACACCGGTCTCGGCAATATGGAAAACATTATGAGCATGACCGGTATGGATATGATGGCCGGCTTCGAGGTGTGGCAGGAGATGGTCGCCGGCGAAAACGGTGCGCTCGTTTCCGAAATGGTGAAAGAGCAATACGACGTCATCGCCGGTAACTGGCCGACCGCCTACAACGAAGTGATGCTGGTGGTCAATTCCAACAACGAGATCAGCGACCTCTGCCTGTATGCGCTCGGTCTGGTTTCGGAGGAGGAGATCAAAGAGGTGCTGGCGTCTTCGATGAAGGGCGAAGCGATCGAAGCGCAGCAATTCAGCTGGAGCTACGAGGAACTGATGGCGAAGGATTTCCGCCTGGTGCTCGGCTCGGCGTTTTATCACAACATTGACGGCAAATGGGTCAATATGGGGGATACCCCGAGCGGCCTGAAGGCGTTGTATGAAACCGGTACGCCGCTGAAGATCAGCGGTATTCTCCGTCCGAATAAGGACGCGTCCGCCGCGATGATCACCGGCACGGTGGTGTACACCACGGCGTTGACCGACCACGTGATCGCGGAGGGTCTTAAGAGCGAGGCGATCAAGCAGCAGCTGGCCGATCCCGACGTGGACGTGCTCAGCGGTCTGCCGTTCCCGCAGGAGGAAACCGACATCACCGTCGCGGTGATGCGTGACCGTCTGACCGCCCATATTGCGAAGCTGAAAACCGACGGCAAGGCGGCGTGGTACGCCACCGTGATGTCCTACATTTCGGAAGAAGACGTGCAGCAGCAGGTGCAGATGCAGCTGAGTATGATGGGTGACGACGAGGCGCGCATCCAAATGCTGGCGCAGGCGCTGTCGCAGGAATTCGGTAGCCGATGGACGAGGCACTCGGTTACTTCTCCGAGCTGTCCTCGGAGGAGCTGGAAGCGTATACCGCCGAGGTGTTGGCGGAGGGCGTCCGTATGCAGGTTGCCGCGCAGGTGCAAGCGCAGCTGGCAAGCGTCCCTGCCGAGCAGCAGGCGGCGCTGTTGGATGCGGCGATGCCGAGCCTCGACGAGGCGCGCATCAAGTGGCTGTATGAGGAAAAGAAGAGCGAGCTGTTCTCCACCACCACCTATAAAGACAACCTGCAGGCGCTGGGCTATGTGGACACCGATTCTCCGGCATCCATCAATCTGTACGCCAACATCTTTGAGGATAAGGACGCGATCACCGCAATGATCGCCGATTACAACGAGCAGCAGGAAAACGAGGACGACCGCATCAGCTACACCGACTATATGGCGATGCTGATGTCGTCGGTCACCACCATCATCAACGCGATCTCGTACGTGCTGGTGGCGTTCGTTTCCATTTCGCTGGTGGTGTCCTCCATTATGATCGGTATCATCACCTACATCTCGGTGCTGGAGCGCACCAAGGAGATCGGTATTCTCCGCGCCATCGGCGCATCCAAGCGGGATATCTCCCGTGTGTTCAATGCCGAAACGCTGATCGTCGGTCTCGGCGCCGGCGTGATGGGTATTGCGGCATCGATGCTACTGTGTATCCCGATCAATCTGATCGTACGGGCGCTGACCGGCATTCCGACCCTCAGCGCGGTGGTGCCGTGGCAGGCGGCGATCATTCTGGTGGTCATCAGCATGGTGCTGACCCTGATTGCGGGTATTATCCCGTCGCGGTTGGCGGCGAAGAAAGATCCCGTTGTCGCCCTGCGTACCGAATAAGAAAAGAAAAATCCCGCCGACGGCGGGATTTTTTCTTGCAACGGCGTGCAAAATATGGTATCTTATAGAGGAACAAACCATGGGAGTGATGGGAATGGATTGGAAACGCTTTAAGAGCGGCAGCGACATCCGCGGTGTGGCGTTGGAAAACGATCGCGGCGAGCCGGTGGATCTCACCCCGGCGGCGGTCGAGCAGATGGCACGCGCCTTTGCGTGCTGGTTGTCCGATAAAACGGGACGTCCTGCCGATACGCTGACGGTGGCGCTCGGACGGGACAGCCGCCTGTCCGGTCCGCGTTTGGCGGAGGACGTGATTCGCGGTCTGACCGCCTGCGGCGTGTCGGTGAAAAACTGCGGAATGGCTTCCACTCCGGCGATGTTTATGACCACCGTTGATCTGGGGGTTGACGGTGCCGTTCAGATCACCGCCAGCCACCATCCCTACCACCGCAACGGACTCAAATTCTTCCTCCCGAGCGGCGGTCTGGAGGGGTCGGATATTGCGGCGCTGCTGACCCTGTGCGAGGGGGATCTCCCGACCGCTTCGACCGTCGGCACGGTGGAGCAGGTGGACTATATGTCCACCTATTGTGCCCGCCTGCGCGACCTCATCAAGCAGGAGGTCAACGCCGCCGACTACGAGCATCCGCTGGCCGGCTACCGCATTGCGGTGGACGCCGGAAACGGCGCCGGCGGCTTCTACGCCACCGACGTGCTGGCGCCGCTCGGCGCGGACGTCAGCGGCAGCCGGTATCTGGAGCCGGACGGGCGTTTCCCCCATCACATCCCCAACCCCGAAAACGCCGCGGCAATGGCCAGCATTTGCGAGGCAACGCTGGCGGCAAACGCGCATCTTGGCGTTATTTTCGATACCGACGTGGACCGCGCCGGCTGTGTCGGAGCAGACGGCAAGGAGATCAACCGCAACCGCCTGGTGGCGCTGGCGGCCACCATCGCGCTGGAGGGACACGAGGATGCCTGGGTGGTGACCGATTCCATCACCTCGGACGGTCTGAAGACCTTTATCGAGCAGACGCTCGGCGGTCATCACCGCCGCTTTAAGCGCGGCTACCGCAACGTGATCAACGAGGCGCAGCGTCTGTGCGCCGAGGGAAAGGATGCGCCGTTGGCGATCGAAACCTCCGGTCACGCTGCCCTGCAGGACAACTACTTCCTGGACGACGGCGCGTATCTGATGACACGCATTATTATCAAGCTGGCGCAGGGCTTTCCGCCCGAAGCGCTGATCGCGTCGCTGTCCGAGCCTGCCGAAGCGCAGGAGATGCGGTACGCCATCACCGAACCGCAATTTCAGGCGTACGGTCTGCGCGTGCTGGACGAGCTGGAGGCGTATGCCGCCGCGCAGGGCTGGGCGGTGGCGGACGACAGCTGCGAGGGCGTGCGTATTGCCTTCCCACCGCACGAGGGGGACGGCTGGGCGCTGCTGCGCCTCAGCGTGCACGATCCGGTAATGCCGCTGAACGTGGAAAGCAATCGGGAGGGCGGCTGCGCCGTCATCATGAAACAACTGTTGCCGTTTATCGAAAAGCAGACGGCACTGAAACGGGGGTAATTTTTTGGAAGACTGGACCGAATTGACCGTCACCGTCCCGACCGAGAAGGCGGACGTGGCGACCGACATTGCGAATATGGTGGTGCCGTACGGCGTGTACATCGAGGATTACAGCAATCTTGAGGAGGAGGCGTGGGAGATTGCCCACATCGACCTCATCGACGAGGACCTGCTTGCCCGCGACCGCACCAAGGCGATCATCCACCTGTATATCAGCCCCGAAAACTCCCCTGCCGAGGCGCTGGCGTTCTTGAGCGAACGGCTGACCGCCGAGGGTATCGCTCACGAGTTGGGCAGCAACACGGTGCGTGAGGACGATTGGGCGAACAACTGGAAAAAATACTTTAAGCCGTTGCCGGTCGGGGGCAAGCTGATCATCAGTCCGACCTGGGAGCCGGCAACCGAAACGGACGGACGCGCCGTGCTGTCCATCGATCCCGGTATGGCGTTCGGCACCGGCGGTCACGACACCACCCGTTTGGTACTGGAAACGCTGGAGCGGTACGTCACGCCCGACGCGACCGTACTGGACGTCGGCTGCGGCAGCGGTATTTTGTCCATTGCGGCGTTGCTGCTCGGCGCACAGACCGCCTTCGGTGTGGATATCGACCCGTTGGCGGTGCGTACGGCGGTGGAAAACGGCGCACTCAACGGCTTTGCTCCGCCGCGCTACACCATGATTCAGGGCGACCTTGCCACCGCGGTGACCGGTCGCTATTCGGTGGTGGTCGCGAACATCGTGGCGGACGCCATCATTTTGCTGTCCAAGGACGCCTCCCGTTTTATGGCGGAGGACGGCGTGTATCTCGTGTCCGGCATCATCGACACCCGCGAGCAGGACGTGCTGACGGCGCTGGATGCTTGCGGCTTGACCGTGACGGAGCGGATGGAGTCGGGTGGCTGGCTCTGTCTGGTGTGTAAACGATGAGCGGCCGTTTGACGCTGGTGGGTACGCCCATCGGCAACCTGTCGGATTTTTCGCCCCGTGCGATCGAGGCATTGCAGAACGCCGACGTCATCGCGGCGGAGGACACCCGCGTCACGCTGAAATTGCTCAATCACTTCGGCATCAAAAAACCGCTGGTGAGTTATTTTGAGCACAACAAACAGCTCCGCGCCGAGCCGCTGCTGCAGCGTCTGGAGGCAGGGGAACAGGTGGTGCTGGTGTCGGATGCCGGTATGCCGGCCATTTCCGATCCGGGGGAGGATTTGGTAAACGAGTGCCACCGCCGCGGCATCGCGGTCGGGGTGGTGCCTGCCGCCACGGCGATGGCAACCGCCATCGCGGTTTCGGGACTCCCGAGCGGCCGCTTTACCTTTGAGGGCTTTTTGAGCGTGACCACCCGTGACCGTCGGGAGCATCTCGACTCGCTGCGGGGCGAACGCCGCACCATGATCTTCTATGAAGCGCCGCACAAGCTGCTCCGTACGCTGGAGGATCTGGCCGCCACCTTCGGTGAGCAACGCCCCGTCACGGTGGTGCGTGAGCTGACCAAGCTGCACGAGGAAATTCTGCCCACCACCCTCGGCGGTGCGGTGGCGCATTTCCAAGAAACTCCCCCCAAGGGCGAATTCGTGCTGGTGGTCGGCGGTGCTTCGGAACAAGCGCCGCAGGTGATCTCGTTGGAAACGGCGGTGGAGGCTGCCCGTTCGTATATGGACGAGGGGATGCGTGCCGCCGATGCCGCCAAGCGCGCCGCGATGGAAAGCGGTTGTCGCAAGGGCGAAATTTATAAAGCGTTGGTCGGAAAGGACGATTGACTATGCAATTGTTGGCTTTGAACATCTTTGACCGCAATCTGATCACCATCGGCGTGCTGGCGCTGGTGTTTATCGCGCTGTATCTGTTTAACCGCTACGGCAAGTCGGAAAGCGACCGCCGTTCGGATCGTCTGCAAAAGCAGTATGCCGTGCTGACGGCGGATTTGCTGGCGGAGATTCCCGACGAGGAACTGGCGGAGGCGGTGGTCGCAAACGTGTTTGCCAAGATGGACGCCCGTCGCCCCGATTTGTACCGGGAATTGCCGCTGCAAACGCCCGGTCGCTGCGCCGTGACGGCGGCGTGGCTGGTAGACCGTGAGCTGGATGCCAGCGATTTCGAAACCATGTTTGCCTCCGCCTGCGGTCCGTTGGCGGAGCTGGCGGCAGACGGTTTGGATCGCCTGAACGCGCCGCAGGCAGCGGCCGCCATCCGCGCGGCGCTGGTCGCGGAGACGGAGGAAAGCCGCGCCGAGTGTCACGCCGATTATATCGAAGCGCGTGAGGTCGAGGCGGTTTGCCGGAAAATGATCGACTACATCCGCGACAACGCGGACGAATTCGTGGACGGGGAGGAATGACCGTGTCCTTTGAACGCCTGTATGCCGATTGCCGTGCCTACGGCTGGAAAGTGAACGAAGCGGCAGGCACACTGGACGGTTTGACGGCGTCGGGAGTGGCGTTTCGCGCGTTGCCCACCGCTGATACCGTCAAGCTGGCGGTGCGGATGACCGATAAAAAAGCGGTTAAGCTGCAGAGTCTGCTGACCGCCAATCCTGCTTTTGCGACCCTGACCGTGTCGGCGACCGACAACGGTATCGAGCTGCATTTTCCGATGAACGGCATTCCTGCCGAAGCGTTGCAGGACGTGATTACCACTGCCGCCGATCGCGGCGTGGAGCTGGCATCCGAGTCGTTTACCGACAAGCTGGAGAGCAGCCGCGAGCCGTTCGCCGCGTATCTGCGCGGTTTCGTCGGCGCATTGCTTGGCGCGCTGGTCGGTGCACTGCCGTGGTTTTTGATGCAATGGCTGGCCGGCTGGAATATGTGGTATCTTGCTGCGGCGGTGAGTGTCGCCGCGTTTTACGGCTACGCGTTTTTGTGGGGAGCGCACTCCACGCGCTTTGCCATGACGTCGGTGGTCGTCTGCACGCTGGTAGCGACTCTCGGCTTTACGGCGGCCGAATTTTTCCTCGGCGGCAGCTATGAGCTGCTGATGCAGTATTTTGAGGTCAATCAGATCGCCGTCACCCTGCCGCTCTTTCTCAAGGCGATGGCGCAGATGCTCGGCAGCCAGCTGCTGTGGCGCTTGCTTGCCTGTACGCTCGGTTTGGTGAGCATCCGCGGCCGTATTTTGGCGTACACCCACGAACATCTTTTCCTCCGCGGCAGAAGATAACCCTTGACTTTTCGCGCCGTTTGGCGTATGATAAAGTGCGACCCGCCGCTGTGGTGGAATAGGCAGACACAAGGGACTTAAAATCCCTCGGTGGAAACATCGTACCGGTTCGACCCCGGTCAGCGGCACCAACAAACAACGCACCTTTGTCTACCGGCAAAGGTGCGTTTTTTTACAATGATATCCGTTCCTGTCGGAACGGGTGATATATCTTCGATATGATATCGCTCTGCGAGCGATGATATATGCCTGCGGCATATGAAGGAACGGATATTATATCATATTGCGTCAGCGATATATCATTAAAAACAGTTGAAGTCTGTTGCACAATAAAATTAAAGAGCAATAACTTTTAAACGAACCATTGCCTCTCTTCCCAAAAGTAAAAT
>JAFOFS010000085.1 GCA_017387165.1 Clostridia bacterium | reverse complement strand
GTTATGAACGAGTACAGCGGCATTATGCTGGCTCCCATCAATGCCAATTTCTATGAAGCGATGACGGTGGAATCGACGGATGCCGATACCGCCTCCTCGGCAGCCAATCTGGAGGCTTGGGGTCGGATGACCAACAACGTTCATATGTGGACGTATCCGCTGTATAACAACTATTCGTCGGTATATTTCCATGAACTGGGCGACTACGATAATGACGGTGTCAGTTCGATGCAGCAGAATTACCGCATTATGCTGCAAAATAACGCTGTATCGTTACTGGCGCAGACGGAACACTGGGCTCCGACCGCGTCGGCGCCGTTCTCCCGTATGCGTTCCTATATTCAGAGCAAGTTGCAGTGGAATGTCGATGCGGATGTGAATGAGCTGATCAATGACTTCTTCAGCCATTATTACGGCACGGCGGCTCGCTATATGCGTCAGGTATATGATGCGGAGTGCAGCCTGCATATTGCACAATACCAAAAAGGCTTTGAGGATGCAAATGGCCGGCATCTCGGCGATCCACCGGCAGCAGTACCGCAGAAGGGTCTCCTCCAGAAGCGTTTCTGGGGCGAAGACCAATTGGAAACGTATTTGGCGGATATCAATGCTGCGTATACAGCGGCATCGGATGCTTTGACGCGACACCGTATTCAGATCGACAGCATCGGCTTCCGCTATGTCTACCTGCGGTATCAGTATGTGCTTATTATTAACACGAATCCTACCGGCTATCAGATGACTTGGAACGGTAGTAAAGATACCATCGCCAGCTTTATCTCCGAATGTTATACGCTCGGCATTGATCGCAGCGGCGAATCCACTTCATGGGCAAGCAAAGACAGCCAGATTTGGTCCTGATTGTCACACTCGTTCTATCCTCCCCGGCAAGTTATTGCCGGGGAGGATAGAACTTTTTCTGCAAAAGCCTTGACAATTACCCGAAACGCGATATAATGAAGGTAGCCCTTTTTTATGGATACTTATGTCAAGACTTGATGAATTTTGATAAATTGCAGGTATTCGCGAGGGGAGAAGCGATCAAAAAAGCGCTTTTTCTCGAAAAAAGCCTGCATTTTCCGCCAAGCACGGGGCAATTTTTGCGGCGAAAACACCCCGAAATTCTCCCGCAAATTTCCATAAAAAACGGTTGCGTTTATCGCCCGATTGTGCTATACTGAAAATGCCGAAAAAGAAAGTCGGCTGTTTTGCGTTATTAATTCTATCAAGAATTGACGCATATTGATATAATTATTGTATTTAATTGTTTATTTGTTTCCTCTTGCTTTATGCAAGGGGATGGAAGGGGAGGCTGCTATGAGAAAAGCGGTGATCTGGCCGGTGGTCGTTTGCCTGTTGGCAATGCTGGCGGCGGTTGGCTGTCACAAGTCCGACGGCGGAACGGTATCGTTACATAACGGCGTGCTTTCGTGGCAGCCGCATAACGGCGCATCTTACGTGTCGTATGAGGTGGACCTCGGCGGTGGCGGCGAGACGGTTGCCGGCACGACCTACAACCTGACCGAGCGTTGCCGCTACGAGGGCGAAGTCACGGTCACCGTCCGCGGCATTAAGGAGGACGGCAGCCGCGCCGAGATCGGCGCGATGACGCTGCAGGCCTCGCGGCTGGCGTCGCCGGTGGTCGGCTTGGAAGGCTCGGCAGAGAAAGGCATTTCTTTCGTCTGGGCGGCGGTGGACGGCGCGTCGGGTTATACCTACGATGCGCACGACGGAAACGGTCGCCGGACGGCGACCGCAGGAACAGACGGTCTGTACCGCGTTCCGGTCACTTCGCCCATCAAGCAGCTGATCCGTGTGTATGCGGAGGGCGGCTCGACCGACAATTCTCTGCGCCTGACCGCCCAGACGCTGTATCAGTACGAAACCGCCGAGCGGTTTGACCTGGCGCTTTTGTCGCAGTATCCTGCTGTTTTTACCAGCACCGGCGCAGGTGCGGAGGAGTTCCGCGTCGGCTCCACGCTGACGTCAGGCTACTATCCGAATATGGAACTGACGCTGTACGCCATGTCGGCGAGCGGCACCGCCCTGACCGGCAACGGCATGTGGGGACGTCGCATCAGCTACTCCGAAAACGTCTGGCTGTGCGAGCATGACGTGGAGGGCTTCCCGAATTCCGCGATGAAGTTCCCTGCCGCCGATAAGCCGATCACCCTGCGCGCCGGCTTGACGGTGGACCGCGGCGGCAACGTCGTGCTTCCGCTGTACGATTTCTTAAACGGTGAAATGCTGGTGATCGCGGATATCAAGTACGAGGGCAAAAGCGTGCTGAATAAGGCCGGCGGCACCGCCAACGCCTTGCCGGATATTCCGAAATTTGACCTTTCGACGGCGGACGATTACCTGTACGTCTACCGTTCGCAGGGATCGTGGTTTAACGAAAACCGCGAAAAATGCGCGTTGAACATTCCGGTGGATCTGCCGGACGGTAAGCAGCAGGTGGTTGTGAGCTTTTATACTTGCCGCGCCGATGGCGATATGCTGGAGGGCAACGGTATGTGGGGACGCCGCCTGTCGAGTGAAAACGTGGACGGCGGCGCGTGGGTGTGGCTCAATGCCAACGCCATCGATTCGTCCATCCCTGCCGCGTCGGTGCCCAAGCCGACCGAGAAGCGGCAGTTTGCGTTTGAAGCGGAGATCAAAAACGGCATTTTGAAGCTGTACGCCATCGACTTCGGTCCGGGCGAGGTGATCGTGATCGATTCGGTCGAGGGCAAGCCGCTGCCGTCGGGCAACGGCGTCCACGTCTTCAGCGGCGAAAATTTGGAAGAGGTCATCAAGGTGCAGACCACCTTGAACGACGGCACGCGCCGTTCCGACGTGACTCTGACGGTCACGCTGAAGGTTTCGGATACGCTCGGTCGCTCCCTTTCCGGCAACGGTATCTGGGGACGGCGGTTAAACGATGCGGCCGGTCAGAATTACTGGCTGTGCGAAACGGCGCCGTCGGCGGATTTTCCGGCGGCAAAGGGAACCTTGCCTCCGGCAGGGAAAACGGTGACCTTTACGATGAAGGTCGCGGAGATCAACAAGGTGGGAATTTTCAAGCTGTCCGCCATCGATTTCCGTGCAGGCGAGGTGCTGGAGATTGTCAGCGTCAAATACAATGGGACAGAAATCTTGAAATAAGGAGAACGTGTTATGAAAAAGATTGTATCCTTTGCGGTGGTGGCCGCTTTGCTGGCTGCGATGGTGTTGAGCGGCTGCGGCCCCAAGCTGGTTGAGCAGGTGGACGCCAACAAAACCCAGCTGTACGTTGGTACTTACGGCGGCGGCTACGGCACGGCCTGGCTGGAAAAGGCCATTGCCGATTTTGAGGCGAAGTACGCCGAGACCTCTTTTGAGGAGGGTAAAAAAGGCGTGCAGATCATGGTGCTTTCCAACAAGACGACGATGGAAGGCGAAACGCTGAAAAACGTCATTACCTCTCCCGACACGAAAGAGGAAGTCTTCTTTACCGAGGGCGTGTTCTATCAGACCTACGTTTCGAAGGGTCTGATGCTGGATATCACTGACCTTATCCAAGCCGACCTCACCGAATTCGGCGAGCAGAAGAGCATCGCCGATAAGTTAAGCGCCGAAGTGAAGGAGGCGCTGTCGGTTAACGGCAAGACCTATGCGCTGCCGTTCTGGCAGGGCTGCTACGGTATGGTGTACAACGCCACCCTGTTTGACGAAAACGGCTGGTATTTCGATAAAAACGGCAACTTCACCGATGCGACCGGCAATCTCGGCACCGGTCCGGACGGTAAAAACGGTACCTTCGATGACGGTCAGCCGCGTACCTACGACGAGTTTTTCAAGCTGCTGACCGAAATCCGCAAGGATGGCTGCGTGCCGTTCTCCTTCGCGGGCGCGTCGCAGGACTATTTCACCTGGCTGCTGGCGGAGATGGCGGTCGATTATATGGGCGCCGAGGCGTTCAAGACCAACTATTCCTTTGAGGGCACGCTGGAACTGATTAAGGCGGGCACCGCCGATTTCAGCGGCAACACGGTTGCTTATCAGACCGAAACGGTTACCATTACTCCCGAAAACGGTTACGAGCTGGCTCGCCAGCCGGCTCTGGCGCATGTTCTGAAATTCGGTGAACGCCTGATGCAGAACGCGAACAACTACAACGCCAACAGCTGCCTCTCCGGCTCGTACAAAATTTCGGATGCGCAGCTGGAATTCGTCGGCAACACCGCCTCCACCAAGCTGGATCCGGTCGCCATTATGCTGGACGGCAGCTGGTGGGAGAATGAGGCGTCCGCCGCGTTCCAAAAGACCTACCAGGGCGACAAGTACGATTCCGAGATGGAATACAAGTGGATGGCTTTCCCGAAGGCGACCGAGGATAAGGTGGGCGAGAAATCCACGCTGGTGCCGTCGGTTCTGGACTCCTACAGCTTTATCAAATCCAACATTGCGCAAAACAAGAAGGAGCTGGCGCTCAAGTTCCTGCAGTTTGTGCATACCGATGCGCAGATGGCGCAGTTTACCGAGCTGACCGGTCTGCAGAAGCCGTTTGCGTATGCGGTGGACAACAGCAAACTGACCCCGTTTACCAAGTCGATGATCGAATGCTTTGACGCGGCGAATACGGTCACCCCGATGGACGATAACGACCTGTACCGTGCGTTCTGCCAAAATTTCCGTCTGGTGTTCTGGCTGCGTACCAAATACGACGCCGCTAAGAGCGAGACCGATAACATCGCCTCGGTGCTGGCGGCCAAGTCGGGCGGCAGCTATACCTTCAATGCCAAAACCTGCTACGACGGCATTCTCACCTATCGCCGCGATACGCAGTGGCTGACCTACGATTCCATCCTCCGCTGACTTCCTCTGCGGTAGGATACCGCAAAAACGACTGAGAGGCGTGTATTATGAAACAGTTTTTCCGCCGTATCACACAGGCGATCGGTGATTTCTTCTACGATATCTCCTGTGCGTTGGCTCGCCTGAAGCCGCAGCGTAAGCGTGCGGTTTCGGGCATCAAATCCAAAAAGCGTAAGGATATGATTTTCTACGTCTGTATGCTGGCTGTGCCGCTGGCGCAGTTTGCGATTATGTGGGTCGGCGTTAACTTCAACTCGATCCTGCTGTCGTTTAAGCAGTATACCGATGCGGATAAGAATTATATCTGGACGCTGCAGAATTTTGCGGATGTGTTCCGAAACCTTTTCGGCGGCGAGACCACGCTGCTTCTGTCGCTGAAGAACTCGGTGATTTTGTATCTCATCACCACCTTCGTGACCATGCCCACGTCCCTCATCATCTCATTTTATTTCTACAAGAAATTTGCTTTCTCGCGAGCGCTCAAGATCATTTTGTTCATTCCGTCGGTCATTTCGAGCGTCGTGACGGTCACCTGCTTCTATTTCATCGCAGACCGCGGCTATCCGCAGATCGTGGAGCTGCTGACCGGCGCGGCCGCCGACGGTCTGCTGGTCAACAGCGAGACCCGTGTTCCGACGCTGGTGCTGTACAACATCTTCTATTCGCTGGCAGGTAACTTCCTGTTCTATTCCAGCGCGATGAGCGGCATTGACAACGGCGTATCGGAGGCAGCGCAGATCGACGGCGCCAATCTGGTGCAGGAATTTTTCCATATCACGCTGCCGAATATCTACCCGATGTTTTCCACCTTCCTGGTGGCCGGTCTTGCCGGCTCGCTGATCGGTGACTACGGTATGTACGCGTTTTCCAAAGCGGGCGGTATGACCATGGACACGATGGGATATTACTTCACTCGCGGCATCACCTTGGATACCACGGGGCAGACCTATCCGCATTTCGCCGCGCTCGGTCTTGTGCTTTCCGCCATGACCTGCGTCATCGTGTTTACCGCCCGTGCGATCATGAATCGCCTCGATCCGTTCCGTGATGAGCGTCAGGAGGTGAAGGTGTGATGAAGAAACAGCAAAAGCGCATTCAAAAGGTCAAGACCCCTGCAGGCGCTTGGATCATCTTTGTCTTTTTGGCGCTGTATGCCGTGGCGTTGATGATCCCGTATCTGTTTGCGTTGGTGACCTCGTTCCGATCGGTCAACGATTTCCGCGAGCAGGTGTTTGGTTTTTCGATGCCGACGCTGGATAACTACAAGGTGCTGTTCGACACCACCGCCAGCGGCTTCAAGTATACGGTCATCACCGCCGACGGCGCGCAGGCGTATTACGATTTTATCGGCCTGACCCTCAACTCCTTCCTGTTTGCGGTCGGCTGTGCGGCGGCCTCGACGCTGTGTCCTTGCATCGTCGGCTATTGCACCGCCCGTTTCCCGTACAAATTCAGCAAATTTTTGATCTCGCTGGTGTACGTGCTGATGGCGCTGCCGATCGTCGGCTCCACCGTGTCGGAGATTCAGATGACCCAGGCGCTCGGTATCTACGACTCCATTCCGGGTATGTGGTTTTTGAAATTCACCTTCCTCGGGATGTACACCCTCATTTACAACGCTTCGTTTAAGAGCATTCCCAACGACTACGTCGAAGCGGCGTATATGGAT
>JAFOFS010000084.1 GCA_017387165.1 Clostridia bacterium | reverse complement strand
CCGACTTGATCGGATCGACGTCGGCGGCGGTCACCAGACGCTTGGCAAACATTTCCCGAAGCGCGTAAAACGCGAGCTTCGGATAGCCGTACATATCGATGGGGGGCTTGAGATAGCCGCCGTCGTTCGCGCCGCTCAGCAGGCAGCACCACAGCATACCGTCCGCATCGCACAGTCGCAGCTGTTTGGTGGTGTAATGCGCCGCCAGTGCCTGCCACGCCTGGCTCGGACGCCACTCCTCTTTCGAGAAGCGGAAGCCGAGGACATCCTCGTTGGGGAATTCATAAGAATACGCGTTGAAATACGTCGCCGCCTCCGGCACCGTCGGGTCGGGGCGACCGATGATCGCGTATTCCGACGCGAGATACGCCCGTTTGCGATTTTGCAGCAGTTCGGGCTGACCCGACCACGCCTGTTCCCGCATATCCGCCCACGGCGAGCCGTAGCCGAGCAGAATGCTGTACGGATGCGCCGAGCGCACCACCAGCGGATCGGTCCAGTACGGAGAGGCGGTCGCCGGGTTGCCGTTATGGTCGGCAGTGCCGGCATCGTTGTAGTAGGCGCAGCCGTCGGTCGGATAAAAATCTCCGGCATAATACAAGTGCGAAATGGGACAAAGCAGACGGGTGGCGTCCACCGCCTTGACCGCCGGTACGAATTGCTCGCAGATGCGGTCGATATCCGACAAGGTCGGGTGATATTCGTTCGCACCCTCCCACATCACGATGGAGGGATGGCTGCAGAGCGGTCGGATCTGCTCCAGATACGCCTCACGCGCCGCCCAATGCGGCTGAAACTGCATCTGCTCCACACTGTCCACGTGACGGGTGGTCCAGATCAGCAGCAAGCCAAGACGGTCGGCATAACGGGCAAAGCGGCGATCGTTGTTGCCGTAACCGAGCACGTGCAAACGCAGGGTGTTCCCCCCCATCGCACGGGTCATCAGCAGCTGCCACGCCACCTGTCCGTCCTGCGGACAAATGTGGGTGATCGGGGTTTCCTCGTGCGGCGGCAGCAGCTGCATGGTCAGCGCACCGGTCATCACCAAGCGTTCGCCATTCAAGCGCAGCTCGCCGTTCTTTTGTTCAATAATGCGGAAGCCGGTTTCCACCACCGCGTCGTCCACCGCCACGCCATCCACCAGCGCTTCCGCGCGGAGCGCGTATACGATCGGCGTCTCGGGCGACCACGCCGCCGCCGTAAAGGTCAGCGTGCGGTCAACGGCACCCTCCGCCGCGAACGCGCCGATGCGGATCTCCTCGCCGCTCGTTGGGAACAGCGGACGCAGGTACACCTGCAGCTTACACGGCGCCGATACCGCCGTGCGGACACGTGCGCGCACCTTACCGCCCTCCACCGACAGCGTCTCCACCGTCGGCTGATCGATCGCCACGCGGTTGACCAGCGTCAGCTTCACCGTATCGCAAAACCAGCCGACGTAGTTGTCCTGCTGACGATGCCAGTTGTACAGCGATTGCGGACCGCGAGGGTCCACCTCCAGCCGCAGGCGGTTATTCCCCTCCTGCAGCAACGCGGTCACGTTCAGACACAGACGGTCAAAGCCGTCGGTCTCGGCGGCAAGCCGACCGTTGATAAACACCCGACCGCCCGGGTCGAGCGAAGTTACCTCCAGCGTCGCCTGCCGACCGGCAGACACCGCGAAGTCCTTTTCCAAAATCAACCGCTTGTCGCGGTTGGCATAGCCGCCCACCGCAAACGGCAGCTTGACCTCTCCCAGCGACTCGGCAGGCGGCGTTTCGCCGGCTTCGGGCAGGAAAAAGTCGGTCACGGTCGCGGTCGCGGTTTCCAGCAATTCGGGCGTGATCCGCCAATCACCGACGTGGAACATCCCACTGTCCGCAAACAACAAATCGGGGTCGCCCTCATAAGAAAGGGGGAGATTTTGGGAAATCTCATCCCCCACCTTGACCGTGTAGGTTGCGTTATCGAGCCACAGCTCCAGCTTTTGCGGACGGTCAAAGGCGAAATGACCGACCACGACGTTTTGCGGATGATACGGACATTGGTGCGCCAGACGGGCCACCACCTCGCCGCTTGCATACAGTCCCAGTTTCACCACGTCGCGGACGCCGCAGCGCAGCTCCACCGTTTTGCCCGGGGTAACGTCCCCCACTTTTCCGAAGCCGTCCACCGCGTATTCGCCGCTCACCGTAAAGGTCAGCGACAAGTGCTTCAGGCGACCGCCCGGCAAGCGGTAGGCCGCCGACGGCGTCGGCGCTACTTCTTTGCGGTCAAACACCAGCGTGCCGTCCTCCACACGCGCCGCGGCGGTATACAGCTGCCACCCACGATAACGGCCGACGGTCGGCTGCAGCGAGCCGTTCATACGGTCGAAAACCACTGTTTCGGTCAGCTGCGGATACACCGCATTTTGCTCAAATGCCGCCGCGAGAGCATCCGCTTCCGACGGGTCAATCACCTTGGTCGGCTGCGACGGCAGGTCGTACGCTTTTTCGACAAACGCCGCATAGCGGTCCAGAAACGTTCGACGCTCGGACGGAGTCAGCACGGCGTCATCGGTAAAATCCAACGGCGCCGCTTTTCCGCTTTTATAATAAATCAGTTCGTGCGTACCGTTCATCGGACAGCCTCTCCATCCATCAGTTTTGCAACTCGATTACCGTATCCTCCGGCGCCACCACAGCGGTCACGCCATCCAAAATCTTGATCTTCAACTCGCCCTGCGGCAGCGGAAGGGTCGCCTCAATGCGGTTCAGACCGCACGGATGCGGCGCCACACGGACGCGCTTGCCGCCCTCCTCAATGCGGATGCCCAGAATGTACTCGACGATAAACGCATACACGCCTGCCGACCAGCCGTGACACAGCGAATGGCGGTATTGCTGATAGCAATGCTTGCCGAAATCGCCGTGAATATCCCGTACCCCGTCGGGGGTAAATTCATCGATGCGACCGCTGTTCTCCAGCCACTCGATATCGAAATCCTCCCAGAAGCTGGTCGCACCGCGGGAAAGCATCCCACCGTAGTACTGCTTCAGAATATCCAGCATATCGGTGCCGCCGACCTGCGCAAGCGCGGTCAGCACGTAGTACGCCATAAAGGTGGACAGACCGGCCGCACCGCCCTCCTGCAGCATCGCGGCATCCCCCTCTTGACAGCGACCCGCCAAAATCTGGAACGCACGCACCGGCTTGAGGGAGGTTTCCCACTCGGTATACTTCGCCAGCCGCTCCAACAGCAGACGGCAATCGGCGTTTTCCTCCAGCTGCAGGTATTTCTCGGCCATCAGCATAAACAGCGACGCCACGCCGGCCTGCGCCTCGGGATGGTCTGCGGTGGACCAATCCAGGAAGTACGGACGCTCCACCGGGAAGGTGAAATCGCCGTTTTCCTCGACGTAGGACGCGATGTGTGCGATGACGCCACGGGCGTAGTCGCCGTAACGCTCCAGCAGTTCGCGGTCGCCGGTGTAGCGAACGGTGTCGCACAGATTGATCACCCACCACGCCGAATAGGACGGGATCTCGTTCATCCACACGTCCGACCGAGTGGAGGCAGCCAGAAACGCCAGCGCGTTGTCGAAGTTCGGCGTGCGGCCGAACAGATATTGCGAGGTGATCAACTCGGGGTGCAGGTCACCGCACCAAACGGTACGGTCGCGTTTGATGCCGTCCCACACGAAATCGTTTTGCATACACAGCTTGACGGTGTAGGCGGCGGTGGACAAAATCTCGTTGACCAGCGGATCGTCGGTCACGATCTGCGCCTCTCGCGGCAGATCGGGCAAGATCGAATCCGCCAGCACGCTCTGAACGATGGTGAAACGATCGCTGAGCAGCTCGATCCGCACAAAGCGGAAACCGGTCTGACCAAACCGCTGGTCGGACATATTGGGAGCCTGCACGACGAAATCACGCATCGCGTGATGGTTGGTGGCGTTTTTCTCGTCGATGGAGGACATCGCCTCCCCCACCGATTCGCCAAAGGTCAGACGCCAAGTGGACGGTAACTCCGCCGAACGGGTCAGCATACGGATACCGCCGCACAGCTCGCGACCGAAATCCAACAGCACCCACGAGCCTGCTCCCTCAAAACGCGTAAAACCCTCGCTGTGAAAGGCGACTGCGCACGGCTTTTCGTTCAGCAGATTGCCTGCCTCCGTCACCCCGTTGGACGCGACCACGCGAACGGGAAGCGACTCGGTTCGAATCTCCCGCCGTACCGTACCGTTACTCTGAATAACCATCCTTCTCGACACTCCTTTTTGACGCACTTGAAAGCGCTTTCATTTTATTATACCCCCACCGCAAATACATT
>JAFOFS010000083.1 GCA_017387165.1 Clostridia bacterium | reverse complement strand
TTGCCATGTTCACGATGGCGGTGGATGCCGCCCGTAATGCAGTCGGTTACGATGAGGAGCTGGTCGCGTTCGTCGATCACAAGCTCTTGCAGAGCCTGCAGTACTCGGAGGAGATTTCCCGTATGATGACCGTCAGTCAGATGAAGAAGGGTGACATCAATCTGGAGGTCAACTCGCTCAACGGCGTCCTCCTCCTGCCGGTGGAAAAGAGCCGTATGATGACCGCCTACGACTTCTGCGACGGCACCTCGGAAGGTCAGACCGGCGGCGGCTTCATCGTGGCTGACGACGCAAAAGAGATTGCGCTGATCGTCATGCCCAAGCGCGCGGCGTCGCTGGTCAAAAAGACCGAAAAGACCCGCACCTTTACCCCCGATCAGAACCAGGTGGCCGATGCGTATAAGATCGATTATCGCGTCTACTACGACCTGTTCGTGAAGAACAGCCTGGGCAAGGGCATCATCGCGGTCATCCGCGACTAAACACAGCCTGTCCCCCGCCCTGATGGGCGGGGGACAGAAAGGAGAGCATTATGGAAGCAACCACTTTGCGGACCGTGGTCGCCGCTGCCGCAGCGGCGGTCGCCGTCTGTTTTTCGCAGCTTGCCGTGCCGCTGGCGGTACTGCTGGTCGTGATGTTGGTCGATTACCTCACCGGTATCGGTAAGGCGGTGGTCACCAAAACACTTTGCAGCCGTTGCGGCATCAGCGGCATTCTCAAAAAAATCGGGCAGCTGGCGGTGGTGGCGGTCGGTCTGGTGACCGACTACGTCATCGTCCACGCTGCCTCTACTCTCGGAGTGGAGGTCGGCATCCGCTTTGCAGTCGGGCTGCTGGTCGTTTTTTGGTTGATTGTCAACGAGCTCATCAGCATTCTGGAAAACGTCAGCGAAATGGGGGTCAAGCTGCCTGTCTTTTTGCAGAAAATCATTGAGCGCTTGAAGGTCACCATCGAGAAGAAAAGCGAAAACTGAGCGATGGGAGGATGACGTATGACGGTACACTTACCGGATATCGTCGGCGGCGGCTACAAGGAATTTTGGCACTGCCGCAAGCGATACCGTGTACTGAAAGGCGGCAAAGCCTCCAAAAAATCCGCCACCACCGCATTGTGGTATATCTACCATCTGATGAAGTATCCGCTGGCCAATCTGCTGGTGGTGCGGGCGGTGGCCAACACCCATCACGATTCCACCTTTGCCCAGCTGCAATGGGCGATCCGGCGACTGCGGGTGAACGCGCTTTGGAAAGCGACCGAGCATCCGCTGTCGCTGGAGTTTTTACCGACCGGACAGCGCGTGCTCTTTCGCGGCTTTGACGACGTGGACAAGCTCGCCTCTGCCACCGTGCCCGAGGGATATCTCTGCTGGGTATGGGTGGAGGAGGCATCCGAAATCGTCAGCGAACGGGATTTTGACAAGTTGGATCTATCGGTACCGCGTGGGTCGGTGCCACCGCCTCTTTTCAAGCAGACCACCATCACCTTTAATCCCTGGTCGGAAAAGCATTGGCTGAAGGCGCGTTTCTTTGACAAGCCGGATGCGGATACCGCCGCCTTTACCACCAACTATCTCTGCAACGAATTTCTGGATGAAGTGGACCGACGGCGGTACGAGCACATGAAGCTGGCACAGCCGCAGCTGTATCGGGTCGCCGGACTCGGTGAGTGGGGCATTGCGGAAGGGCTGATCTTCGAAAACTGGGAGGTACAGCCGTTCGATCTCGCGGCGTTGCCGTCGTGTTATACCCGTGTCTTCGGCCTGGACTACGGCTATTCCAACGACCCGACCGCGTTTATTGCCGCTGCGGCAGACCCCGTCGCCAAGCAGCTGTATATATTCGATGAATTTTATCGGACGCGTATGCTCAACGGCGAGATCGCTGAGGCAATCATCCGCAAGGGGTATGCCAAGGAGCGCATCCGCGCGGATGCGGCTGAGCCGAAATCCAACGAGGAATTGCGGCGGTTGGGGCTATCCCGTCTGCGTGCGGCGCCAAAAGGCGCCGACAGCATCCGCAGCGGCATTCAGCAGCTGCAGGAATACCGCATTACCGTCCATCCGCGTTGTGTGAACACGGTGCGTGAGCTGTCGGCCTACGTCTGGGAAAAAGCCGCAGACGGCAGCGGTATCAACCGCCCCGTTGATCGGGACAATCATCTGATGGACGCACTGCGCTACGCGATGACCGATATTCAGACGCCCCGTCCTGCCGCCGAGACCTCCCGCCACCGTTCCGAGTGGAACGCCGGGGATTTCCGCGGAAACTGGGCATAGGACTACCAAATTAAAAGGAGGACAAGTTCTTGTCTACCACACTCAAATGGGATTCTCCCTTACGCATTGCAGACGAGTACGCTGCCGCCTGTTCCTATAAAGCAGGACTCGGGCGACGCGGCTTGTTCGAGCAATGCAAAGTCAACGAACGCTTTTACACCGGTGATCAGTGGCACGGAGTCAATGCCTCCGCCGAACGACCGCTGGTACGCGAAAACATCATCAAACGCATCGGGGATTACAAGATGTCGGTCATCGGCTCCAACCCCATCGCGGTCAGCTATTCCGCCGACGGCATTCCCAACACGCTGGATACGCAGGAGCGGATCGGGCGGCTCCGTCGAGGGTTGGCAGAGGGCGTGTTGCCCGACTCACCCATCACCTCCGACGAGGAGATCAATCTGGTGATGGCGGCGCTTTCGGATTACTTCCGCGTTACCGCCGAACGGGTGCGTTTCGATGAACTGAAAAGCAAGATCCTGCGGCGTGCCTATATTGCCGGCACGGGTCTGCTGTATACCTATTGGGATGACCGTTTGCAGACCGGTCTGTACGCCGATCAGGCGCACACCGCCCCCATCGTCGGGGATATCCGCTGCGAGGTGCTGGATATTGAAAACGTCTGCTTCGGTGATCCCACCAACGACGATCTGCAGGAGCAGCCGTACATTTTGGTGGCACAGCGCCGTCGTATCGACGATATTCGGCTGGAGATGAAGCGTTTGGGACGCACCGCCTATGCGGTCGATCTCAAGCCGGACGATCCGATTCTCGGCGGCGAGGGCGAGCAGGGTGACGGCAAAGCAACGGTCATCACCAAATTCTACCGCGAATGGGATGCCGACGGACGGCACGCGGTCATCAAGGCCGTGCGTATCTGCGGCAAAACGGTGGTGCGTCCTGCCTGGAATCTCGGCGTGCGGATGTATCCGTTTGCCAAATTCGAGTGGGAGCCGCGGCGAAACTGCATTTACGGCGAAAGCGAGATCACCCATCTTATTCCTAACCAAATTGCCATCAACCGCATGGTGACCGCCAGCGTGTGGGCGGTGATGATGATGGGCATTCCGATGATGGTGGTCAACGGGGACGTCGTGCAGCAAAAGGTCAGCAACGATCCCGGTCAGGTCATCCGCGTGTTCGGCACGGCGGAGGACGTCAACTCCGCCATCCGCTACGTACAGCCGCCCAATTTCTCCCCGCAGTTTGACGCCAACATCACCTCCCTCATCAGCAACACGATGAGCCAGTCGGGTGCCAACGATGCGGCGTTGGGCAATCTCAATCCGCACAACACCTCCGCCATCATCGCCCTGCGCGAGGCGGCGACCATGCCGATGCAGACCATGCAAAATCACTTCTACGCCTTCGTGGAGGACGTGGCGCGCATTTGGGCGGAATTCTGGGTCACACAGTACGGTCCGCGCAGTTTGAAAATCAACGACGAAAGCGGCACGTGGTATCTGCCGTTTGACGGCTCGCGTTATGCCGATACGCTCATTTCGGTACGGGCGGACGTCGGCGCCTCGACGCTGTGGAGCGAGGCGCAATCGGTGCAGACGCTGGACAATTTGTTTGAGCGTCAGGTCATCACGCCGCTGCAGTATCTCTCCCGTCTGCCCAAGGGCACGGTGCCCAATCTGTCGGGATTGCTGCGCGAATTGAAGGAAGCACCGCCTGCCGACGGTCTCCCCGTCAGCTGAAAGGAGGATGCCGATGCACTATCCTGTCTACGGACGGACGGGTGAAAGCCGTCTGACCCTTTCGGCTCTTTCGGGCGGTCTGGACGCCGGTTTGCCCGACACGGCGCTGGACACCGACCGTCTGCGTGAGGTTTGCAATCTGTGGTGGAAGGACGGCGCGTTACGCACCCGTCCCGCACGGCGACGCAGCAACGAGCAATGGCCGAATCTCGGCACGGTTTGCCGGCAGGAATTCCTGTCGGATCCTATCACGATGGACGGTCGGCGCGGTTATCTGTATCTGGCGTTTTGCCGCGTGGCGAGCGGCTACGCGCTGGCGGCGGTATTGGTGGCGGAGGACGGCGAGCCGCATTCGATACGCACGCCGTCGGAGCCGGATTGGGAAACCCTGCCGACGCAGCTCTTGCCCATCGGCGGCAACGACGGAGCGGCACAGCTGTACATCGACGGACGGCCGCATACGCTGGATGCGGAGGGCACGCTGACCGCCTTGGAGCCGTACGTGCCGACCGTATTGATTGCCGGACGGGCGGTGGCGGATTACAACACCGCTAAAAATATGTCCATTGCGGCAGGCACGGTTTACGAGCCGTACAACCGCTTGACCGAAGCGTTTCAAATGGATTTCTTCCTGACCGACGACGCGCATTATTATACGTTGCCGTCCTTTACCCGTCATCGTCCGGGCGAACTGACCGTCAAGATGAAGGGCTATATGTCCTTCAACATTCCGTTTCACAGCACCACCGGTGAAGACACCATTTCCACCGACCGCATTATGGATTTCTTCGTGCATTGGGCGCCGGCAACCGGTGTGGTGTGGTTCAGCGACGATAACGGCGTTTGCACACCCAACACCGAAAAATGGTCGGAGATTTCCATCCTCTACCGCCCTGCCGAGGATCGTCCGCACGATCTGGAATGGGTGCGTTCGATGACACTCGCCACCTGGTTTGGCGGCACGGCGGCAGGGCTCGGCGGCGGTACCCGTTGTTTCCTGGCAGGCAGCACCACCGAGCCGAGCCGTCTGTGCTACAGCGCGGCGGACAACATCACGTATCTGCCCGAAAACAACGACGCACGCGTCGGACAAGCCGGACAAGCCATCACCGCACTCAAAAAACAGGCGGATATGCTGGTCATTTTCAAGGAAAACGAGATCTGGTACAGCTCCTATCTGGTCGGCACCACCGACAGCGAGGCGCTGACCGTCGGCTTGGAAAACGGAACGGTGGCGGACATTGAAAGCGCCTTGGCGCATTTTCCGTTGGCGCCGCTCACCTCCACCGTTGGTTGCGACCGTCCGTCCACCATTGCGTTGTGCGACAACCGTCTGGTATGGACCACACGGGAGGGGCGCGTCTTTATGCTGGCCAGCGGCAACCTCTACAGCGAACGCAACGCCCGTGAGATCGGGCAAGGCATTTATCCGCTCTTATCCGCCTGTCGCGACAAGATCGGTGCGGCGGTGGATCACGACGGGCATTATCTGCTCTTTGCCGGCAAGCAGGTGTTCTTGTTCGACTATCGTTTCGCGGGACTTGCCGCGGTGGGTGCCGCCACCTCGGAGGAGGCGCTTCGCAAGCGGATGGCCTGGTACCGTTGGGAGTGGACGGAGGAGCTCTGTCCGCTCTTCGCGGCGGAGGGGCACTATCCGCTCCTGTACGACGGCTCACATGTGTGGGTGATTGACGGAGAGAAGGACGAGCGTACCACCCCCATTCGTACCTCCTTCCGTCTTCCGCTGATGACGGTGGGGCGTATCGATCGTCAAAAATCGGTGCGACTTGCCGTGCTGGACAGCGGTCAGCCGTACGCCGAGGTGACGGTCACTCCGATCGGGGACGACGGCTATCGCCCCGGCGACGGACGGCGATTGACCGCCGACCGACACGGCATCCTGCGGTTATTCCCCTCGCTGCGGCGAGTCGGACGCTTTGCGCTGCAAGCGGAAGCGGAAGGGCCGATCGCCTGGCGCGATGTCACATTTTTCATCCAATGAAAGGAGCATACGGATGAGCTATTCCGATTATTTGGCGCAGGCTCGGCAGGACGCTTTGACGCAACAGAGCGCCTATGAGAGCAAGCGCAAGCAACAACTGAAAAAGGTGTTGTCCGATCTGGAGGCAACCACCTCCAAAATGAACGACGCCACCCGCAAATCGTACGATGCGGCGGTGCAGGCAACCCGTCAGCAGACGCAGAGTCTGTACGACCGAAACGCCATCCGCGAAGCGGTGTCCCGTAAGACGGTTGCGGAGCAGATGGCCAATCTGGGGCTGTCGGACAGCGGTTTGAACCGCAGTCAGCTGACCGCTGTTTCCACCGCCCGTTCCCATGCAGACGCCAAGGCGGCCACCGCCGAGCAGCAGGCGATCCATGCGCTGCAGCAGGAATTGTTTACCGCGCTTGCCGACAACGAGAAATGGCTGGGCGGTCAAAAGGCGGATGCCGAGCAAGCCGCCGAAAGCGATATACAAAAGCAGCTGGCAGCGCTGACGGCGCAGGCGAGCGACAACGCCGCCGCGACGTATAAGGCGGAGGTGTCTTCTTCTGCAGGCGCCGGCGGCGGATCGACCTATTCCACCGACGATCTGATCCAGTACATCAAGCTGTTGGGTATGAACGATCAGTATGTCGGCACGTATTTCTATCCGCATTACATGGAGCTGGTGTACGCACTCCGCAAACGCTTGCTGGGATAAGGAGGAACGGTTATGTGGGGACTGCTGATCGCTTTTCCTGCCTTTTGGCTGGGTTGGCGGCTGGCAAAACGCCGTCGGACGCCGCCCACGGTCACCCTGACCGAGGAGGAAAAACGGGCGCTCAAGGATTTTGAGCGGTTTATGAATTACGACGGCTTTGTCGATTAAAAAAGAAGAAGGCTTCGGAGGTTCCGAAGCCTTCTTTTCATTTTCTTTTCACTTTTTTCGGCGGATCGATGACCGCGTGGACGGTCACCACGCGCAGACCGCCCGCTTGCGCCGCCGTTTCGTCCAGCGTCATTTGGCTGCCGCAAACGCTGCACAGCGGATAGCTTTCCTGTCCGGCCGCCGCGACCGCGAGGCGCAGCCGCTTCTGGCTGGCGATGCAGGCGCGCTGCTGGCCGGTGACCACCTCAGCGTGACCGCATTCGCAGGGAATGATGTTGATCGGCTTGAGTTTATCCTTTCCGGTCATCTGCTGAAACAGATGGGGACAGTACAGCACGTCAGACGGATCCAAGCGTGTGCGGGAGAAAGAAAAATCCCCGATGATGCTCAACGAGCATTTCCCGCTTTTCATAAAGTAGCAAGAGGATTTATCCAACGAGATGGTGCTCTCGATGATGCCCTTGACACTTTCCGTACGCCTCACGTCCTTTCTTTCGATGTTTTTCTTATCATAGCACATTTTTTTCGCAAACGCAAGCGAAAAATCCGAGAATACTCAATTGACAAATCTATTATTATAATATATAATATTACATTGGAATTTTCCGTTTTGGGAGGAAAAGACGTATGAGAATTTTCGTGGATGCTTTCGGCGGTGACAACGCCCCCCTGGCCGCGATTCAAGGCGCGGCCGATGCGGTTGCCAAATTCGGTCACACCGTCGTGCTGTGCGGCGACGAGCAGGCGATCCGCGCCTGCGCGGAGGAAAACGGCGTTTCGATGAACGGCATCGAGATCTGCCACACCGCCGACGTTCTAACTATGGACGACGAGCCGAAGAGTATTTTGAAAGAGCATAAAAACAGTTCGATGGGTGTCGGTCTGCAGGCGCTGGCCGCAGGCGAAGGTGACGCGTTCGTCACCGCCGGCAGCTCGGGGGCGGTGCTGATGGGCGCCACCTTCATCGTCAAGCGCATTGCCGGCGTCAGCCGTCCGGCGTTTGCGTCGGTGCTGCCGTCGGACACCAAGCCGTTCCTGCTGCTGGATATGGGCGCCAACGCCGAGTGCCGCCCCGAGATGCTGCTGCAGTTTGCGCGGATGGGTGCGCTGTATATGTCGCAGGTCATCAAGCAGGGCGAGACGGTCACCGTCGGCCTGCTCAACAACGGCGTGGAGGAGCACAAGGGCGGCGAGCTGCAACAGCAGGCCTATCAGCTGCTCAAGGAAAGCGAACTGAATTTCATCGGCAACGTCGAGGCGCGTCAGGTGCCGTTCGGCGCGGCGGACGTCGTGGTGGCGGACGGCTTCTCCGGCAACGTCCTGCTCAAGACGATGGAGGGTACCGCCGATATGCTGCTCAAAAACATCAAGCAGGTATTTAAGACCAATCTGCTGACCATCATCGGCGGTCTGCTTGTCAAGCCGTATCTCGGCTCGCTGAAAAAGAAAATGAGCGCTTCGGCGCACGGCGGTGCGCCGATCCTCGGCGTCCGCAAGACGGTCATCAAGGCGCACGGCAACGCCGATCGCGTGGCCTTTATGAACGCCATCCGCGTGGCGGCAGAAGCGGCAGAAGCGGATATTCCCGCTCGCATCGCCGCCGCAATGGCTACCAAAACGGAGGGTGAGGCATGAAAGCGGATCTGAACGCCTTACAGCAGAGGATCGGCTACACCTTTCGGGATATCGAACTGCTGACCACCGCTTTGACACACTCCTCCTACGCCAACGAGCGAAAAGGAACCGCGTGCAACGAGCGGATGGAATTTCTCGGGGACGCGGTGCTCGGACTGATCGCCGCCAACCATCTGTACCACAGCGATCGCCGCGACGAGGGCGCGTTGTCCAAGCGCCGCGCCGAGGTAGTCTGCAGTGAAGCGCTCGCCTCCTACGCCCGTACGCTGGAGCTTGGTCCCTGCCTGCGGCTGGGACGAGGCGAAGAAATGGGCGGCGGCGCCGAACGCACCTCCAACCTCGAAAACGCCTTTGAAGCGGTGGTGGCCGCCATTTATCTGGACGGCGGTATGGACGCCGCCAAGAGCTTTGCACTCCCCTTCCTCGAAAAAGAGCTCGCCGCGCGGCGGCAGGCGCATTTCAAGGATCACAAGACCCTCCTGCAGGAGATCATTCAGCAAAATCCCGGCGAGCGTGTGGACTACGTGCTGGTCGGTGAAAAGGGACCCGACCACGACAAGAAATTCATCGTCGAGGTTCACCTGCACTCCAACGTCATCGGACGCGGTGTGGGACATACCAAAAAAGAGGCGGAGCAGCAAGCCGCCCGTGAAGCTCTGCGGTTGATGGGCTTCTGACTACGACAAACGTAAAGGACGTGAACGTATTTGTTTCTGAAATCTCTTGAGATCCGCGGCTTTAAGTCGTTCCCCGACAAGACGATCCTGAACTTCAATTCGGGTATCACCGCCGTCGTGGGACCCAACGGCAGCGGTAAATCCAACATCAGCGACGCCATTCGCTGGGTTCTGGGTGAGCAATCCTCCAAGAGTCTGCGCGGCTCGAAAATGGAGGACGTCATCTTCAACGGCACACAGGACCGCAAATCCCTCGGCTTTGCGGAGGTGTCGCTGACCATCGACAACTCCGACCGCAAGCTGGACTTCGACAACGACGAGGTCCGCGTCACCCGTCGCTACTATCGCTCGGGTGACAGCGATTACATGCTCAACAACGCCAACGTACGTCTGCGCGACATTCAGCTGCTGTTTATGGACACCGGTCTCGGTCGGGACGGCTATTCCATCATCGGTCAGGGTCGGGTGGCGGATATCGTGGCGTCCAAGTCGTCCGACCGCCGCGAAATCTTTGAAGAAGCGGCCGGTATCGCCAAGTACCGTTTCCGCAAGAACGAGGCGGAGCGCCGTCTGGCCAACACCGAAGCCAACCTCCTGCGTCTGCGGGATATGCTGGTGGAGCTGGAGGCACGCGTCGGTCCGCTGGAAAACGAGTCCAAGAAAGCGGAAAAATTCCTCGAATATGCCGGTGAGCGCAAGGGTCTGGAGATCGCGTTGTGGTTGCACCAGATCGAAAAGGCGCGCGACACCCTCCGTTCGCTCGGCGGTAAGCTGGAAGCGGCGCGGGTGCAGTACGATACCGCCGCCGCCAAGATCGACGATATCGACCGCCAGATCGATGCGGTCGGTGAGCAATCGGCGCTGCTGGCGGCGCAGATCGACGAGCTTCGCCGTCAGGCACAGCTGTTCGAGGAAGAAGCCACCCACCGCGACGGTGACGTGGCGGTGCGTGAAAACGACATTCTCCACAACAACGAAAACATCGCCCGTATGCAGGGCGAGATCGAGCAGAGTCGCACCGGCGGTGAGCAGATCGACAGCGAGATCGCGGCCTGCCGCGCCGTCATCGCGGAAAAGGAAGTCGCCATCTCCGAATCGGAGCAGCAGCAGCTCGCTCTGTCGGAAGAGATGGACGCGCTGTCCCGTTCCAGCGACGAAGCCGGCAACAAGCTGGAGCAGGCCAACCGCACCGCCGCTTCGCTGGCGTTGCAGATGGCAGACGCACGCGTGCAGCAGTCGGCCGGCGAAACCTCGCTGTCCGAAATTGAGCTGCGGATGTCCCAGCTGACCGCCGCCGCCGAGGCTGCCGAAAAGGAGCTGGCGGACAGCAAACAGGCGGTCGCCAACTGCAAGGAGCTGGTGGAGTCGCTGCAGAACACGGTGGGCGGCTATCAGATGCGTGCCGATTCCCGTAACAAGCGTTTGGAAACGGTGCGTGCCGAGGTGGATCAGCTGACGCTGGATGCCGAGGACAAGCGCCGCCGCATCAAGCTGCTCGAGGATCTGGAAAACAGCATGGAGGGCTTCTCCGGCAGCGTCAAGCTGGTGATGAAGCAGGCGGAGGCAGGCGCGATGCGCGGTATCCGCGGTCCGATCACCCGTCTGATCGACGTGCCGGGCAAGGTGGCGCTTGCCATCGAAACGGCGCTCGGCGCCAACGCGCAGAACATCGTCTGCGACCGTGAAGACGACGCCAAGAAAGCCATCGCTTATCTGAAAAACAACAAGGCCGGTCGTGCCACCTTCCTCCCCATCGACACCATCAAGGGACGCACCTTGGAGGAAAAAGGTGTCGAGGATGCGTTCGGCGTGGTGGGCATCGCCTCCGATCTGGTCAAGTGCGATCCCCGTTATCGTGAAATTCTGGTCAGCCTGCTCGGACGCATCGTCGTGGTGGAAACGCTGGACGACGCCACCGCGCTGGCCAAGCGTTATCAGTACAAATTCCGCATTGTCACGCTGGACGGTCAGGTGGTCAACGCCGGCGGTTCGCTGACCGGCGGTTCCCACGTCAAGGGCGCGGGTCTGTTGTCCCGTCGCTCGGAAATCGAAAAGCTGCAGGCAGACTTCGCCAAGCTGTCCGATAAGTTGGAGGAAGCCAAGGCTTCGCTCGCGACGGTACAGCAGGAGGCCTCTGCCGCCAATGCGGCGTTGGTCGGCGCACAAGGTGAGCTTACCACCGCGCAGGAGGACCTCATCCGTCTGGAAGCGGACGAGCGCCGCTTGATCGAAACGGCGGAAAACAGCCGTCAGGCGGTGGCGGACAACCGCGCCGAACGAGAGACGCTGACCGCTCGCGAAGCGGAGCAGAAGAAGCTGATTGCCGATTCCCGTCAGGTGGCCGCCGATATTGCCGCCAAGCAGGCGGAGATCGAGCAGGAGCTGGCGGAGCTGTCCGGCGGTCGCGCCGAACTGGCCGGCGCCCGTGAGGAACTCGGTAACCGCGTTTCCGAATTGAAGCTGGCGGTGGTGACCGCCCGCAAGGAGATCGAAGCGCAGGAAATGAGCATTCAGTCGCTGGAGCAGCGGAAAAACGACGCCGTCGGATTCCGCGAGTCGCTGGAAGCGCAGATCGCCGCGGTGCAGGCGCAAAACGCCGAGATCGAAACGGCGATTGCGGCCCTGCGTCAGCAGGCGGCCGACGATCGTCAGCGTGCGGCCGATGTCACCGCCACCGCCGAGGCTCTGATCACCAAGCGTACCGAGGGCGAGGCCGGCGTGACCGTCCTGCGTCAGCAGCAGCGCGAAGCGTCCGACGAGAAGGAGCGTCTGGGCGGCGAAGTGGCGCGTATCGAAGAAAAGACCACCGCCGCACAGCTGGAAACGGACGAGATCATCCGCAAGCTGTACGAGGAATACGAGCTGACTCGCTCCGAAGCGGAGGCGATCGCGCCGCCGCTGGAGAATATCACCGAGGCGACCCGCCGTCTGCAGGAATTGAAAAACAAGATCCGCAGTCTGGGTCACGTCAACGTCGGTGCGATCGACGAATACAAAGAAGTCAAGGAACGGTACGATTTCCTGTACGCGCAGGTGACCGACGTGGAGGTCTCGCGGAAGGAATTGCTGGATCTGATCGGCGATCTGACCGGTCAGATGCGCGACGTGTTCATTGAGCGCTTCAACGAGATCAACGGCTACTTCGGCAAGATCTTCGGCGAGCTGTTCGACGGCGGTCGCGCCGAGCTGAAGCTGCAGGATCCCGACGACGTGCTGTCCTCCGGCATCGATATGTTCGTGCAGCCGCCGGGCAAGGTTATCTTGAACCTCGATGCGCTTTCGGGCGGCGAAAAGGCGTTGACCGCCATTGCGCTGCTGTTTGCCATCCTGCGTGTCACCCCCTCCCCGTTCTGCGTGCTGGACGAGATCGAGGCGGCACTGGACGACGTCAACGTCGATCGTTACGCGCAGTATCTGCGCCGCATGACCGACGAGTCGCAGTTTATCGTCATCACCCACCGTCGCGGTACGATGGAGGAAGCGGACGTGCTGTACGGCGTCACCATGCAGGAAAAGGGTGTTACCACCCTGTTGGAACTCCGCGCCAGCGAAGTGGAAGCGCGGCTTGGCTTGAAATTGAATCAGGAGAACTAAACGATGGGTTTATTCAGTAAGATCGGCGAAGGTCTGCGCAAGACGCGCGGCTCGCTGATGAATTCGGTCAACTCGATGCTCAAGGCGTTCGGAAAGGTGGACGACGAGCTGTTTGACGAGTTGGAGGAGATCCTTGTCGCCGGAGACGTCGGCATCAACACCTCGGGGCGTATCTGCGCCGAGCTGCGGCGCCGCGCCAAGGAGGAAAACATCAAAGACGCCGAGCAGATTCGCGAACTGCTCAAGGAAACGGTAGCGGAAATGCTGCGCGGCGACAACGCGCTGCATCTGTCCACCAAGCCGTCGGTGGTGCTGGTCATCGGCGTCAACGGCGTCGGCAAAACCACCAGCATCGGCAAGCTCGCCGCCCGGATGAAGGCGGAGGGCAAAACGGTGCTGCTCGGCGCGGCGGATACCTTCCGTGCCGCCGCCATCGATCAGCTGGCGATCTGGGCAGATCGCGCCGGCTGTGACATCATCAAGCACGGCCCCGGCGCCGATCCGACCGCCGTGGTGTTCGACACCCTCTCCGCCGCCAAGGCGCGCGGCGCGGACGTGGTCATCTGCGACACCGCCGGTCGTCTGCACAACAAGAAAAATCTGATGGATGAGCTGGCGAAGATGCACCGCATCATCGACCGTGAGCTGCCGGACGCCGACAAGGAGACCTTGCTGGTGCTGGATGCCACCACCGGACAAAACGCGGTCAATCAGGCGCGTGAGTTCAAGCAGGTGGCGGATATCTCGGGTATCGTGCTGACCAAGCTGGACGGCACCGCCCGCGGCGGCGTGGTGCTGGCCATTCAGGAAGACCTGAAGGTTCCCGTCAAATTTATCGGCGTGGGCGAAGGCGTGGACGATCTCCAGCCGTTCGATCCCGACGAATTCACGGCGGGTCTGTTTGCGGAATAAGGGGTATACTATGCAAGTCGTGATCGCTACGCACAACAAAGGCAAGCTGGCCGAGATTTCCCGTATTTTGGCGCCTCTCGGCATCCAAGCCATTACCGCCGACGGATTATCCGATCCCGAGGAAAACGGCAAGACCTTTGCGGAAAACGCCTTTATCAAAGCCTCTGCCGCCTGCCGCGAAACGGGGTTGCCGGCCATTGCGGACGATTCCGGTCTGTGCGTGGACGCCCTCGGCGGTGAGCCGGGTGTGTACACCGCACGCTACGCGCCGGTCGGTCAGCGCAAGGCCACCGTACTGAAAAAATTGGAGGGTCTCCCCCGTTCGGAGCGCACCGCCCGTTTTACGGCGGCGGTCTGTTGCGTGTTTCCCGACGGGCGTGTGATCACCGCCGAAGGCTCCTGCGAAGGATACATCGGCACCGCCTGCCGCGGTGAGGGCGGTTTCGGCTACGATCCCATCTTCGAGATCGAGGACGGGCGCACCTTTGCCGAAATCGCGGACGGGGAAAAGGATGCGATGAGCCATCGCGGCAAAGCCCTGCGGCAACTGAAAGAAAAATTACAAGCAGAATTGGAGAAATAATCGATGCTGACAAGCAAACAGCGCGCGTATCTGCGCGGACTTGCCAACACGATGGACCCCATCGTCCACGTGGGCAAGGGCGGTATGGCCGCCACCATCATCAAACAAGCCGACGACGCCCTCACCGCCCGTGAGCTGATCAAGGGCAAGGTGCTGGAAACGGCGCCCGAAACCGCCCGTGAGGCGGCGGACGCGTTGGCGGAGGCGGTGGGCGCCGAGGTCGTGATGACCATCGGTCGCACCTTCGTCTTATACCGTCGTCATCCCGAAGAACCGACCATTATGCTGCCCCGTAAATAAGCGATGAAGATCGGATTGTACGGTGGGAGCTTTGATCCCCCCCATAACGGGCATCTGGCGCTGGCGCTCGGCTGTGCCGACGCGCTGGGTCTGGATCGCGTGGTGCTGATGCCCAGCGGCGTATCGCCGCACAAGATCAAGCAAATCGGCGCCGAGGCGGCGCATCGTCTGGCGATGTGCCGGCTGATGGCGCAGGCTGACCCGCGGCTGACCGTTTCCGATTGGGAAACGGAGCAGCAGGGAGCCAGCTACACGGTAGACACCCTCACCCATCTGACGGCGGAGCATCCGCAGGACGAGTGGTTTCTGCTGACCGGTGCGGATATGTTTCTGACCCTGCCGACCTGGCGGCGATATCCCGCTATTGCGCGGATGTGCACGCTGTGCGGCATTGCCCGCGGCGAGACGGATATTCGTCGGCTGCAGCAGGCAGCGGAAACCATGCAGGCAGACGGCGCCGTTGTGTCCGTACTGCCGGTTTCGGCTCCCACCGTTTCCTCCAGCGAGCTGCGCGATTGCATCCGCAGCGATGACGACCGCTGGCAATCGTCGGTACCGCCGCAGGTGGCGGCGTATATTCTCGCTCACGGCTTATACCGTGGCGACAGCATCCGAAACGCCGACGAGCAATATATCGAAATTTTGCGCGGACGCCTCTCCTCCTACCGCTTTGACCATTCGCTGGCGGTGGCGGCGGAGGCCAAGCGTTTGGCCCTGCGGTACGGCGGCGATCCGGTCAAAGCCTACACCGCCGGTCTTCTCCACGATATTCTCAAGGACACCTCGGGCGAGGAGCAGCTGCTGCTGGCCCGTCAGTTCGGGATACAGCTCGACGAGGTGGAGCAAAACGCCCCCAAGCTGTGGCACGCCCGTTTAGCCCCCGTGTATCTGGAGCATATTTTAGGGATAAGCGATCCCGAGATCCTCTCGGCGGTGCGGTATCACACCACCGCCAAGGCCGGAATGTCGCTGCTGGAAACGCTCGTGTTTCTGGCCGATTTCACCGCCGCAGGACGCGATTATCCCGACGTCGGCGTGATGCGGCGGCTGGTGGACGAGTCGCTTGACAGCGCCCTGCACTATTCACTTTCGTACACCGTACGGTCGTTGACCGCACGCGGTGCGGCGGTTCATCCCGATACCGCTGCGGCGCTGGCCGAGGTCACCCTCCGTTTACAACAGAAAGGAGAACTTCTCTGATGGGTAACGACAACAACAAGAAAGTATCCCTCACCAACCGCGTCTCCTCCGCAAAGAGCGCTCCGCAAAAGAATGCTCCGGCGAAAAAGAGCGGTGCGGCGGTCAACCTGGGACAGCGCACCGCGCAGAAAGCCGCGGCTGCCGCCAAAAAGAAGAAGCGGAAGAACGCGCCGGTCGGCAAATACATTATGTACAGTATGATGGCGCTGCTCATCGTGCTGTGCGTGGTGCTGGTGCTGGTGGTGATGCCGTTTATCCGCGATTTGTTCGGCAACAAAGGCAGCACGCTGCCGCAGATTCCGCAGGACGATCTCATCGGCTACGTGCAGTCGGATAACGAAAACGTGTCCTACTACGTGGTCGGTCTGTTCGGTGAGGATCTGACCGTCCAGATGGATGCGCTTTCCATCGTCTGCTACGACAAAAAAGCCGGCACGGTGGACGTGTTGCAGGTACCGACCGACACCTATCTCAACGGCGACGGCGGTTGGGCGGAAGGCGTCCGCAAAATCGGCAATCTGTGGGCCAATCCGAAGCCGCTGGTCTGGTGCACCGAATGCGGCAAGCAGGTGTTTGAAGCCGAGATCAACGACAAGAGCCACAGCGTCTGCGGTTCCTTGCTGACCACTCAGGTGGGCAGCAGCCAGACCGATCTGATGCGTGCGTTTAATCAGGAATACAGCCTGCCGGTGGACAATTATTACTTGTTCCAGCGCGGCAGCTTGAAAGAAACGATCGATTATATCGGCGGTCTGGATATCGTGCTGCCGGAAGAAATCACCCTTGGTGAGACCGAGTATCCTGCCGGCAAGCAGACGCTGGACGGCGAAGCGGTGCTGGAATATCTCACCTATACGGGTGAGTCGGTCTCCGGCGACGTCAAGCATCAGATCGACACCCGTGTCGTGTGGGTCGCGCTGTTCGACCGTATGGCTAAGTGGGACGTCGAGGATCTGTACGAGGACGTCATCAGCAACGTGCAGGCGTGGGATAACCCGATCAAGATGCAGCGCATCGGCGATTACTGGGAAACCGACGCGATGGAGCTGTGCGAGCTGATTGTCGAAATGGGCAAGCTCGACCGCAAGAATTTCACCTTCCATATGATGCCGGGTGAGGCGTCCCAGTCGGGCGGCGTCACCTACTACTCGGTGCATAAGGAAGCGTTGACCGCGTTGCTGCAGGCGGAGTTCAATCCGTACGGCGATGAAATCTCCACCGAGGATCTGATGGCCGAGGAGCTCAGCAACACCACCGAAAGCGACACCCATCCCGAGACCTTTGCCGCGTTGGCGGTGGAGCAGTCGGGCGAGGTGACGGAGGAGGACGAATGAAGGACAGTTTAGCCATTTGCGAAAGCGTCGTGCGTTCGTTGGATAAGCACAAGGCAACGGATATCACCGCCATCGGCGTCAGCGAACTGACGGTCATCACCGATTATTTCGTGATGGCGGAGGGCGGCAGCGCCACCCACGTCCGCAGTCTGGCGGATCACGTCGAGCAGGAGCTCGCCGCAGAGGGTGTTGAGGTGCGCCGCACCGAAGGCTATCAGGAGTCCAAGTGGATCTTGCTGGATCTCGGCGGTGTGGTCGTGCATCTGTTTCAGCCGGAAACCCGTCGTTACTACGATCTGGAGCGGCTCTGGAAAGACGGCGTACAGTTGGACGTCACCCCGTGGGTGACCGATTAAGTCAAAACATTGCATTTTATCATAAGGAGAGATTTCCCCATGGCTCAGTACAATTATCAAGAAATCGAGAAAAAGTGGCAGGCGTATTGGGAGGAAAACCAGACCTTCCATACCGATGTTTGGGATTTTTCCAAGCCGAAATACTACGTGCTGGATATGTTCCCGTATCCGTCGGGCGTCGGTCTGCATGCCGGTCACCCCGAGGGTTACACCGCCACCGATATCATGTCCCGTATGAAGCGTATGCAGGGCTACAACGTCCTGCATCCGATGGGCTACGATTCGTTCGGTCT
>JAFOFS010000082.1 GCA_017387165.1 Clostridia bacterium | reverse complement strand
CGGTGCTGACGATCTGGTTGCCAAGATCAACGGCGGCTGGATGGATTTCGACGTTGTTATCGCCAGCCCGGATATGATGGGCTTGGTTGGTCGTTTGGGTAAGGTGCTCGGCCCCCGTGGCTTGATGCCCAACCCGAAGGCCGGCACGGTCACGCCCGACGTGGCGAAGGCTGTTACCGACGCGAAGGCCGGTAAGATCGAGTACCGTCTCGACAAGACCAACATCATCCACTGCCCGATCGGTAAGGTTTCCTTCGGCGTTGAGAAGCTGCAGGAGAACTTTGAGGCGCTGCTGGGTGCGATCGTTCGTGCCAAGCCCGCCGCTGCGAAGGGTCAGTATATCCGTTCTTGCGTTGTGGCGTCCACGATGGGCCCCGGCGTGAAGATCAACCCGACCAAGGTCGGCTAAGAAAAGACAAGAAAAAACACTTGATTTTTTCTTAGAAGCATGCTATAATCCATTTTGCTGTTCTTCCACAGACAGCGGGTACGCTTTTCGAAGTGTCTAACGGTTTCCGCCCGCCGAGGTTGAATGCACAATGCATTTGTGTATCTATGCCTTTTCTGTGGTTTCGCAGAAAAGGCATTTT
This sequence comes from Clostridia bacterium, assembly GCA_017387165.1. Classification (GTDB taxonomy): domain Bacteria; phylum Bacillota; class Clostridia; order Oscillospirales; family Acutalibacteraceae; genus RGIG426. The sequence goes on along the minus strand of JAFOFS010000082.1, from coordinate 1,292 downwards.
TTCTGGAAAAACGGCATAATGATTCACAATTCGGGAGGTGAAAAACAATATGCCGAGTGAGAAAGTTTTGCAAGAAAAGCAGCAGTTGGTGGCCGCTCTGACGGATAAGCTGAGCGCAGCGAAGTCCGGTGTGGTCGTCAGCTACGAGGGTATCACGGTGGCGGAGGACACCGTGCTGCGTAGCAAGCTGCGTGAGGCAGGCGGCGAGTACGCGGTCGTGAAAAACACGCTGCTGGGTCGCGCTGCCGACAATGCCGGTTACGGTGATCTCAAGAGCGTGCTGGAGGGTTCTACCGCTCTGGCCACGTGCGCTGAGGACGAACTGGCTGCCGCGAAAGTGCTTTGCGAGTACGCGGAGAAGAACGAAAAGTTCCAGATCAAAGCCGGTTTCTTTGAGGGTAAGGTGGTTCCCGCCGAGACCATCAAGGAGTTGGCCAAGGTTCCGCCGAGAGAAGTGCTTCTCGCTATGTTCCTGGGTGGCTTGAACGCTACCATCGCCGGTCTGGCTCGTGCTCTGAACGCTGTTGCAGAGCAGAAGGGCGAGGCTGCCCCTGCCGAAGCGTAAGAAACGCAACGGTATCTCTACACTAAAAAACAAAAAATAAACGGAGGTATTACTCATGTCTGAAAAGATTACCAATCTCGTAGAAGAGATCAAGACTCTGACTGTTCTGGAGCTCAACGAGCTCGTCAAAGCGATCGAAGAGGAGTTCGGCGTTTCCGCTGCTGCTCCCGTGGCCGTCATGGCCGGTGGCGCTGCTCCCGCGGCTGCCGCTGAAGAGAAGACCGATTTCGACGTCATCCTGGCGGAAGTCGGCCCCAACAAGATCAACGTCATCAAGGTTGTCCGCGAAATCACCGGTCTCGGCCTGAAAGATGCGAAGGATCTGGTCGACGGCGCTCCCAAGGCTGTCAAGGAAGCTGCCGGCAAGGACGAAGCCGAGGAAATCAAGAAGAAGCTGGAAGAAGCCGGCGCGAAGGTCGAGCTCAAGTAAGTTTCTCTTACAAACAAAAAATCCTGCGATCAACGATCGCAGGATTTTTTTGTGTCTTATTCGATGATCAGTGCGATGGGATAATGGTCGGAAAGGAACACACCGTCCTGTTCGTCGGTCCATTTTTCCACTGTGTAGGATTTTTCGGCGGTGGCGCAATCGGTATAAATATAATCGATTTGAGCACCGTTGTCAGCAGTCTTTTTCCCGAAGGCGTGGAAGGTCGTCCCGAGGTCTTTCGTTACGTTCACAAGGGGGAATTCTTCAAAGCTGTCACAGTAGCGAATGGTCTCGCTG
>JAFOFS010000081.1 GCA_017387165.1 Clostridia bacterium | reverse complement strand
GCAGGTGATGAACGGCTCTCTCCCCGATGCCAAGACCCAGATCGCCGTCCTCAAAATGAAACTGCTCCGCGACCGCGGCGAAATCTGATCCATTCTACTTACATTTTCACGGCTCGCCGTAGGCAAAAAAACGGAGGGAGAGAAGAACGGCAACGGGTCGTCGAGGACGCCGACCCCTACAAGCACCGCTGTCTTTCGGTGTGCCGTAGGGCGGGGCCTTGGTCCCGCCGTCAATTCCGCACAACCCCACGGCTACCACCAAGGCCCTCTTGTAAAGGGGGCTGTCTCCGCGAATGCGGAGACTGGGGGATTTCACCGTGAACTCCGCTCAAACCACAACAAAAAAAGTCCGCAGGAATTTTCCTGCGGACTTTTTCTCTTATCGCAACGTTTCCACTTTGATGAGGCTGGTGTTTCCGGAAAGACCGTTGGTGACGCCGCCGGTGATGACGATGCTGTCACCCGGCTTGGCAAGACCGCTGGCCTTCGCCTCCATCATCGCGTGGTAGAACAGGACGTCGGTGGATTGGAATTCCTCGGGGCAGAGCACCGGCACGACGCTCCAGGAAAGCCCGAGCTTACGCCATTGCTTTTCGGAGGTGGTCATACCGAGGATCCATTTCGGTGCGCGGAAGCGGGAAACCATTCGGGCGGTCTTGCCGCTTCGGGAGCAGACAACCACCAGCTTGGCATCCACGTTGATGGCCAGCGCCGCCGCCGCGTGGGAGATGGCGTCGATGCTGTTTTTGATCTCGAAATCGCTTTGGCGGAACCGCTTGACGTAGTCGATGTTCCCCTCGGTCTGCTCCGCGATACGCGCCATCGCGGCGACTGCCTCGACGGGGAATTTGCCTGCCGCCGTTTCGCCCGACAGCATCAGCGCGCTGGTGCCGTCGTACACCGCGTTGGCCACGTCCGAAATCTCCGCACGGGTGGGACGCGGCTTTTCCACCATCGACTCCAGCATTTCGGTCGCGGTGATGACCCGCTTGCCTTTCAGGCGGCAGGTGCGGATGAGCTTTTTCTGAATGGCCGGCAATTCCTCAAACGGAATTTCCACGCCCATATCGCCACGGGCAACCATAATGCCGTCACTCGCTTTGATGATGGCGTCGATGTTGTCCACGCCGGAGCGGTTTTCGATCTTGGCGATGAGATCGATATCGCGACCGCCGTTTTCCTCCAGGAAATGACGGACGTCCATCACGTCGCGGTCGGTGGACACGAATGAGCAAGCGATGAGATCCACGTCGTTTTCGATACCGAACAGCAGGTCTTTCTTGTCTTGCTCGCTCAGATAAGTCTGCTTGAGCACCTTGTTCGGGAAGCTCATACTCTTGCGGTTGGACAGCTCACCGCCGTGAATGACGCGGCAGACCGCGTCGGTTTCGGTCAGCTCCTCCACCTCCAACCGCACCAGACCGTTGTTGATGAGGACGGTGTCCCCGATCGCCAACTCTTTCACCATATTCTTATAGGACACCGATACGCGCCCCCGGTCACCCTCAACCTCCTCAACGGTGAGAGAAAACCGCTGTCCGTCCTCCAACATCACCTTGCCATCCGCAAAGGTGCGGATGCGGTACTCGGGACCTTTGGTGTCCAGCATAATGGCGATCGGCTGACGCATTTCGGTGCGGACCTCCTTGACGAGATCCATCAACTGCTTGTGATAGGCGTGGTCGCCGTGCGAAAAGTTAAAGCGAGCCACGTTCATGCCGGCCTCGATCATCGCCTTGAGCGTCGCCTTGTCGGCGCAGGCAGGTCCGACGGTGCAAATGATTTTGGTTCGTTTCATCGGTTGTCGTTCCTCCGCAACGGGATATACAGCATATCCGCGGTCTTTTTCAGGTCGGGGTTCATCAGCACCTCTACCATCGTGCGATACAGCAGGACGGGATCCTGCAGAAACCGATCGCGGACCAGCTCCGCTTGCGCGTTGTCCGCCACTACCAGCGAGAAGGACATCACCGGCTGATCGGAGGTATCCGCCGAACAGGTTACCCGCACGCCGAGATCGGTCGGCGTGATCTCCACCTTGGTGGAAGCGGCGTTGCGGTGCTGCGCCAGCAGCCGTACCGCCGACTGCACCGCACGCTCCTGAATGGTGAGCGGCAGATTGCCTGCCAGCACACGGGCGATCTCGCGCCCCGCGTCGCTCAGCGTCAACACGCCGTTTTCTTCGGTAATATTGCCACGCTTAATCTGCATTTCCAGCGCGGCGGCGGTCTCAAAATGGTTGGCGATCTCGTTGGCAAGGATGCACTCGGTCAGCAAGCGCTCCTCCAGCCGTCCGCCAACCGTGTCGATCAGATAGCAGAGCAGGACCTGGATCTCCTGCTGATCGCGTAAACCGCCTGCACGGACACCCTCCGAAAACGATTGCGGCATGGTTGACCGCCTCCTTTCAAAAATTTTCCTGTATACAGTATACCACAACTTTTGGCCTTTTTCAATGGAAAAACAGACGAAAAAAGGGAGAGAGTTGCGGACTCTCTCCCTTATATTATTCCTATTATAATAGGGGCAACAACTGCTCCAACGCAAACGGCGTTTCCTCGTAGATGAAATTCACCCAGTTGGTGAACAGCAGATAGCCGGTCGAGCGCCAACGCATCATCGGCGTCAGCCCCGGGTTGTCATCGGGGAAATAATTTTCGGGGATGGCCGGGTTGAGACCCTTTGCCTGATCCCGCATATATTCCTTCAGCAGCGTATCGCGATCGTACTCGCAGTGACCGGTGAAGAACACCTGCCGTCCGTCCTTGCGTGCGGCAATGGCCAGTCCGGCCTTGTGACTGGTCGCCAGCGTTTCCAGCTCCTTCACCGCGTTGACCTCCGCCACGCTGACGGAGGTGTTACGGGAATGCGGAATGTAGAACTTGTCGTCCAGACCGCGGGTGAGCGGATGGAACTCCATCGTGCGCTGATGGGAATAGACACCCGACAGCTTTTGCGGCAGAGGCTTCTTGTCGATGCCGTAATGATAATACAGCGCCGCCTGTGCGCCCCAGCAGATGTGCAGGGTGGAGAAGACGTGCGATTTGGTCCATTCCAGAATACGGCACAGCTCGTCCCAGTAATCGACGTCCTCAAAGCGCATTTGCTCAACCGGCGCGCCGGTAATGATGAAACCGTCGAAGAACTCGTCCTTCACTTGGTCAAAGGTGCGGTAGAACTGCGCCATATGGCGGTGGTCGGTGTGGGTCTGCTGATGAGTGGCGGTGTACAGCAGCGTCACGTCCAGCTGCAGCGCCGTGTTGCTCAGCTGACGCATCAGTTGTGTTTCGGTGTCGATCTTGGTCGGCATCAGATTGAGGATCAGAATACGCAGCGGACGGATGTCCTGATGCGCTGCGCGGCTTTCGCTCATAACGAAGACCTTTTCGGATTCCAGAATTTGTTTGGCGGGCAGATTGTCCGCAATCTTGATCGGCATACAAAAACACCTCCTTGGGTAATATGCTTTATTTCAATACCGATTCTTTATACACTATTGATACTGCAAGTATAGCAAATTCAACGGCAAATTTCAACACTTTTTATACGATTTGCAAAAATAGAAAAAAATCCGAAAAAAATTTGAAAAAGAGTGTTGACAAACGCTTTTCGGTGTGGTATGATAGCAAAGCTGTCGAAAAACAGGGCAGCGTTGGGACCTTGAAAATTAAACAATGAAAGACAGGAATAAACACACTATACCCGTTAATTTACGTTTAGTGATGTACGAAACATCACCGGTCATTTGTGAGGATGACAGCACGCGAAAAGCGTAAGTAAGAAGAGCTCGACAAAGACTCTG
>JAFOFS010000080.1 GCA_017387165.1 Clostridia bacterium | reverse complement strand
GATCCGGATGCCCAGCATTTGCTCGGTTGCTGCTACAACCGTGGCGGTGGTGTACCCAGGAATGAAGCCATGGCAAACTATTGGATCCGTAAGGCGGAAGACAACGGATTTGTTTATTGATCCGCCTGCCGCCGTTCCAAGCGTTGCGTGCCCGAGTGCCGTGCAATGATACCCACACCGCACGCAAATTTCCCGCCGGTCAAGTGCCTGCCCAACGAGATCGGCGGAAACGCCTTCGATATTGAACAGCAAGACCGATCCGATATGATGCGGCGTGTAGATCCGAACGCGCGGCATCATCGATAACAGCTCCTGCAAATAGGCGTTCAACTCGCGCTCGTATTGACCGATCGCCTCCACGCCATAGCGACGCACCGCACGGATTCCTTCGCACAGCCCCGCAATGGCGGGTGTTGGAAGTGTTCCCGCTTCGTATCGCTCGGGAGCCTCCTGCGGCATATTTCCGTCAAGCGAATGATAACCGCTCCCGCCCTCTGTCAGCGTATCGGCAACCAGCCCCGAGCGGAGTAAAAAGAAGCCTACGCCCTGCGGTCCTAAAAGCCCCTTGTGACCGGGTGCACACAATGCGTCGATCTGCATACGCTCCATATCAATGGGGATATGCCCCGCCGATTGCGCCGCATCTACCACAAAAAGAATCCCCCGCCTACGGCAAAGCGTGCCGATTTCGGCAAGAGGCAGAACGGCTGAACAGATATTGGATGCGTGGGCACAGACCAGCATACGCGTGTGCGGCTTGATCAATGTCTCAATCCCACGACAAACGTCCGACGGTGTAGCATTTGGATCATTTGGAAAGGTCGGAAAAACATCGTATGAAACGATTCCCTCCTGCGCCATTTTATAGATTGGACGAAAGGTTGCGTTGTGCTCCATATCCGACAGAAGCACGTGATCGCCCGAGCGTAAAAGACCTTTGATGACGGTGTTGAGCGCCGTGGTGGTGTTCACGGTAAACATTACGTTTTCGGGATGCTTTGAACCAAACAGCTCCGAAACCGAACAGCGACATTCGTAAATCTTTTCGGCCGCCGCCATTGCAAGCGCGTGCGAGCCTCGCCCGGGGTTGCCGCAATAGTGACGCATGCAGCGCGCCTGCTCCTCGGTTACACTCACGGGCTTTGGAAAGCTGGTTGCAGCATTGTCAAGATAGATCACGCCAAGCCTCCGTAAAAGCCCTGCGGTCGTATGCCCGCGTTGAACAGAACGCTCCTGACGTTGTCGTCCTGCTCGCATGAGTAAGAAAGCGCATAGGCACACCCGCCACCCGTTTTTGACGAATCGGCTTTGATAACGTTGGTTCTGATCGCCGCCGAGGCAAGAATGCTCTGCGCACGCATTGCCTGTGTCATTGAACCGATCACGGCAACGCATTCTCCAAATTTGAAATCATTGCGCATGGTTTGCACCTCCTCAATGTCAATATATGACGAAACGGCACGAATGGTGAACGACGGCACCTGAATATGAGCCTCCAAAAGTGTCCATACTATTCATATCCCGCAAATTTTTACCTATGAAAGGATTACAACGATATGAACAAACCGCAAATTATCCGTTGCTGTGCGCGTGAGATTTTGGACTCGCGCGGAAATCCCACCGTGGAATCCACCGTTTTTCTGTCGGACGGAACAGTTGGCGTTGCAAGTGTGCCGTCGGGCGCGTCGACGGGCATCTATGAGGCGTGCGAGCTGCGAGACGGAGATCGCAGACGCTATATGGGAAAAGGAGTGCAGGACGCCGTTTCCAACGTTGGAAAGATCATCTCCCCCGCGCTCTCGGGCATTTACGCATCCGAGCAATCCGAGATCGACCGTATTCTCTGTGATCTCGACGGAACCGAGAATAAGAGCCGTCTTGGAGCCAACGCCATTTTGTCGGTCTCACTTGCAACGGCGCGTGCGGCGGCAAACTGGTACCACTTGCCGCTATACCGCTATCTTGGCGGTGCGGGGGCTGAGCGCTTACCCGTTCCCATGATGAACATTCTCAACGGCGGCGCACACGCATCCAATAACGTGGAAATACAAGAATTTATGATCGCCCCCGTCGGAGCGGATTCGTTTGCCGAGGCCATGCGGATCGGAAGTGAGATCTATCATACGCTGGGGAAAATTCTGCGCGCCGAGGGCTTTGCCTCGACGGT
>JAFOFS010000079.1 GCA_017387165.1 Clostridia bacterium | reverse complement strand
GGTGATTATGGAGGACAATGTATGCGCGACTATTTCAGCGCTATTGACGAGTTCTGCAATGAACCTTATGTAGATAAAGAGCGTTTGGGTTGCGTAGGTGCTTCGTTTGGTGGATATAGCGTTTATTGGATTGCCAGGCCAGTTGATTCATCGCCTGGTACACGCCGGAATTATCACCGTGCATGACCGACATGGGGGTGGTGTCTTCAATGCGGCGGTTTAAGGACGAGGTGTTGTAGGTGAAATCCCAGGTATCGATGGTGAACGGACGCTTGACCAGTCCAAGCGTCGGCTCCCAGCGCTTGGGATCGGAGGTGATATAACGGATGCCCTTTTCCAACTTGGGCAGCACCTCCGCCAGCCAGGCATCGTCGCCTGTGGTGCGGTACAGACAGACGGCACCCTCTACCACGAGATACTCGATATCCGCCTCCAATTCCAGCCGCACCAGCGTCATATTGTCCTCGGGATAGAGGATATAGCAATCCTCGTTGACCATCGCCCAATGGCGGTCGTCCTCCTGCTTGACCAGCTCGTAGAACTGTCCGTCCTCCCGCTGTGTCGCGATGATAAAATTGAGGAACGAATGGAGATTGTGTTCCCAATGACGCATCGCTTTCATCACGTGGACGTGATCGCGAATCCAGTTTTTGTCGCAGATCAGGATTTTGCCGTCCATAAAGACGACCGACCGATCGGCATAAATGTTGCTCCGCAGCGTGTAGAGGAACAAACCGAGCTTCGGATCGGTGGTGGTGAGAATGGAGGGGAAACCGAGTTCACGGTTGTTGTAGGTGCCGGTGGGATGCTCGCCGTCGGCGTACATACAGGGCAGCTTGTGTTCGAATTCAATCATGGGATACAACTCCTTTTCAGAAAAAGATTGAAATGACAAAGAAAGTGTTGTATAATAACAAAAAGAAACCGGAGAAAGTCGATCAGTAAAAGAGGTAGGATATGTACGTTTTAGGATTTGATATCGGCGGTACCAAATGCGCCGTCACCACCGCTCGCTGGGAAAACGGGGCGGTCACATTATTAAAAAAGGCGGTGTGTCCTACCGATCTGAGCGTTTCTCCGCGGACAATGATGGAGAAGCTGATGGAAATGGCGGATGGCATTCTGACCGAACCGCCCGTGTCGGTCGGCATTTCCTGCGGCGGTCCGCTGGACTCGAATACGGGAGTGATTCTGGGACCGCCCAACCTGCCCGGTTGGGATGAGGTTCCGATCGTGGAGTGGCTTCGTGAGCATTACGGCGTCACGGTCAATCTGCAAAACGACGCCAACGCCTGCGCGGTCGCGGAATGGAAATTCGGTGCCGGTCGCGGCTGTAACAATCTGGCGTTTCTGACCTTCGGCACCGGTCTCGGCGCCGGGCTGATCTTAAACGGTCAGCTGTACGGCGGTACCAACGGCAACGCCGGTGAGGTCGGACACATCCGCTTAAACGACAACGGTCCGAGCGGCTACGGCAAGGTCGGCTCATTTGAGGGCTTCTGCAGCGGCGGCGGTCTGGCGCAGCTCGGCTGGAGCGTTGCGCAGGACGCCATCGCGTCCGGAAAGTCGGTCGCCTATTGCGGCGACGGCGCGACTCCCGACGACGTTACCGCCAAGACGATCGCGGAGGCCGCCTACGCCGGAGATCCCACCGCGCTGGAGGTATACCGCATCTGCGGTGAATACCTCGGCAAGGGCTTGTCCATTCTGATGGACGTGCTTAACCCCGAAAAGATCATTTTGGGCAGCATCTTTGTCCGCAGCCGCGATCTGCTGTGGCCTGCCGCCAGCGAGGTCATCAACCGCGAAGCGCTGGAAGCGGCGGTTGCCTGCTGTCGGGTGGTGCCTGCGGAACTCGGAGAACACATCGGTGACTATGCAGCGATTGCCGCTGCCGTCTTATGAGGAGGAAACTATGTTAAAAGAACTGATGACCCGCTATCCCTGCCTGACCGCTTGCGAGCAGGAGATCGCGGATAGCATTCGCATCTTGATCGCTTGCTACGAAACGGGCGGCAAACTGCTGATCTGCGGCAACGGCGGCAGCAGCGCAGACTCCGACCACATCGTCGGAGAACTGATGAAAGGCTTTCTCAAAAAGCGTCCGCTTTCGGCGGCTCAACGGGAGCAAATGCTTGCGCGCAATCCCGCCTTTTCGGCGGCACTCGCAGACGGCTTGCAGGTCGGCCTGCCTGCCGTGGCTCTCAGCTCGATCAACGGGCTGAACACCGCTTTCGGCAACGACGTGTCCCCGACCCTTGCGTATGCGCAGGGTGTGCTGGGACTGGGCAAGAGCGGCGACGTCCTGCTGGCGATCAGCACCTCGGGCAATGCCGAAAACGTCGCGGCGGCGGCACAGACCGCCAAAGCCCTCGGCATCACCGTCATCGGTCTGACCGGCGCAGGCGGCGGTCAGCTCGGCGGTATTGCGGATCTGACCATCCGCGTTCCCGAGACCGAGACCTTCAAGGTGCAGGAACTGCATCTGCCGGTGTACCACACGCTGTGTGCGGCGGTGGAAGCCCATTTCTTTGCGGAATAAGTTATTTTCGGATGCGGC
>JAFOFS010000078.1 GCA_017387165.1 Clostridia bacterium | reverse complement strand
TGGATCGCACCGCGGTGGATGAAGGCTTTGCGGTGGCGGTGCTGTATTTTACCATCCTGACGCTGGGATGCGAGCCGTTTGAGAACTACGGGGAATCCTACGAAGAGGTGATTCGCCGCGGCAAATTCGTTTTCAGCGGGGATCACCTCCCGAACGCCATCTGGAACAATCTTTCGGAGCGGCTTCAGGGGATGTTCAAAGGCATTTTTATGAACCGCAAAACCTATGGCGACAGCGAATGGATCGATGCCTTCGTGATGCTGCAGGCCGATCTGGACGCGCAGAAATTCTCCGCCGATCTGCGGCCGCATACCTATCCGCTGGCGCCGTATGACCACATCGAGGAACACACCTGCAACCGCTGCGGGGAAAGGTTTACGGGCAGCCGTCTGCTGTACGACAAGTATCCGTTTTGCCGCGATTGTATGGTGCAGGTCAATCGGGAGGAAAAAATCTGTCACCGTGTGACTTGTGACCGCTGTGGGCAGATTTTCGTCATCAACGAGGCGGATCGGAAAGTGATTTCCGGCAAGGTAGTTTGCCCGGATTGCAATCCCATCGCTTACGTGATGCGCCGTTCGTTGTTTACCGATTATGAGAACGTTGCGGAGGAATTGACCGCAATGGCAATGAAAAAATGGGAGGAGAACTGACCATGGCCGTTTTTGATCTGGACGCCCGTATTACGGAGGAAGATCTGTCCGGTATCAACCGCAGAACCCGTCAACCGATCTTTTTGTACGTCGAGGCGGAAAGCACCGCCAAAACGGTGCAACTGGAACAGGCATTGACCGAATTTTTGAAAGGGATTATGCAAGACCCCACGCTGAAGACGAGCGCCGACGTGGAGATCGCGGTGTTCGACGGGCAGACCTGCCTGACGGTTAAGGAGTGCGGCGGCGTGGAAAACGCGACGTTTGCCTCTCTCTCGGAACTGCACCCCACCGACGGTCGGGGGCTGGCGCTGGCGCCGATTTTGCAGCAGGCGCTGGAGCGGATCGCCGCGCAAAAGCGTGCGTATCAGACCAACCGTATCTCGTACGGCAAACCGGCGCTGTTGCTGTTTACCGCCGGCAATTTCACCGATACGGCAGAGCAACTGCAGGACGTGGCGGCGCGAACGCTGCGGGAGGCGTCGGTGGATATTCTGCCGGTCTGCCAAGAGGCGGAACATCCGTTGCTGAAGGCGATCTCTTCCAAAGGTGTCGTTTTGCAGATGCCGATCGAGCAGGCGTATACACAGGTGTTTTTGGAGATCCGCAACAGTATGGAACGCTTGAGTAAGAGTACCGCCGCGACCTACCAGGAACTGGCGACCTATTTGGTGGACGGAGCACAGTATTTTCAATGAGTATGAACGTATTGTATGCCTGCAAGGCAGGAGATAACGCGACCCGCACGGGGCGCGACTGTCAGGACTATGCCGCCGGCTTTGTCGATCGGGAACGAAAGATCGGGGTGGCGGTGTTGGCAGACGGCGCCGGCAGCTACACCCACAGCGCCGCAGGCGCAAAGGCGGCCGCCGAAGCGGTGCTGACCTACTTCCGCGAGCACGACACCCTCACCGATCGCCTTGCCTTCGTGCGCCGCATCAATGCGGCGGTGGCGGCGGTCGATCCCGTCGGCTCGGACGTGGGCACCACCCTGCTGTTTGCGGCGGTGACCGCCGACGGCTTTGTGGCCGGCCATATCGGTGACGGTGTGATCTTGAGCCGCCGCGACGGGCAATTTTCCGTTTTGTCCTATCCCGAAAACGGCGAATACGTATGGGAAACCTACCTGCTGCCGTGCGAGGAGAACAGTCGGCATTTCCGCTTTTATGAAGGGCCGATGCCCGAGTGCTTTTTGCTGGCCAGCGACGGAGTTGCCCCTCTCCTGTACGACGAGGAAGGTCGGGGTTGTCCGGCCTGCGAAAAGCTGTATCAGTGGAGCGGTCAGATGACCCGGGAGGAATTCCGCCGCACGCTGGAGGAGCACTTCGGCGGCGTCTTCGCCAAATACAGCGATGATGACAAAAGTCTCGCGATTTTGCATAGTTGACTGGAATTTCCGGATACCCCGCCCCTGCCAACGGCAGGAGCGGGTTTATTTTTATCCTATTTGACAACTCGACATTTCTCGTCAAAAAACTTGTTATTTTATAAAAGGTATGTTATAATGCTACATAAGAATAGGTACGTGCGTTTTCGAGGGGAAAACCGTGCGCGTACAGTATGTTGA
>JAFOFS010000077.1 GCA_017387165.1 Clostridia bacterium | reverse complement strand
TTTTGGTGCTTTTCACTCAATTTCATCTCGCAAGGCGCCAGCCTTGCTTCGCTAAAATTGAGCAAAAAACCCTCGAAATCTCCTCGCTTTAAGGTCGGAGATTTTTAAAAGAGCGGATTTTTGCTCATCCGAGGCACAAAATGCAGCGAATACTGGATGTATTCGTGAGTATTTTAACGAAGGAGGAGCGGAAATCCGCCTTTTAAAAACAGGTTCGGATTATTCGCGTCACCTTAAGCAGACTTGGCAGCATTGGTAGCCTTCGTCCTCCAACTCGGCGATGCTCTTGGTGGACTCACCGCGGTTGGCGGCGCTGATTTTTTTGGCGTGGGTACAAGTTTCCAGATGAATCTTTTTGGAGCTGATATTCAGCACGTAGATGGTGCCGGCTTTGGTCGTGGTGGTCACCGTCTGCTGACCGGTCAGCGAGCTGCGGCCGTTGGAGTAGTCGATGGTGATGCCTGCCTGCGCGTTGAACAGCAGCACGTCAAAGCAGATGCCGTCTCCTTCGTCTTCCACCGACCAGGCCTCCATCCGCACCCACTTGGCAACGAGGTCGTTGCCCTCGTAGATGGGGGTGACGCGGTACAGCACGTGGTTGTTGGTTTCCTTGATGTAGTCGGCCACCATATTCTCAAACGACAGCATGGTCGGGTTGTTGAGTTCCTTGGTGCCGGTGATGAGGTTTTTCTCGTTGTCGTTTTCGCCGGTCAGCTGCCAGCCGATGAGGTGGCAACGGTGGTAGAGATAGCCGCCGGGGATGATGTCGTAAGATGCCTGCCACCAGCCGGTCGGCTTGTGGGAAAGCGAACCGCGGTCTTCGGTCGGCATCAGATCCTTGCCGATGCAGGCGAACGCCACCCGTGCGCGACCGAGCGAATCCAGTTCACTGTAGCGTTCGAAGGACTTGGTAGTCGCCTTTTCGGCGTCGGTGAAGGACGGCTCGCTTGCGAGCTTGATCCAATAGTTGGTGCCGTCGAATTCGGGGTAGTTGCCCTCGGTGTAAGCGGTTTTGGTGGTGGTCGTCGTGGTGGTCTTTTTGGTCGAGGAGGTGCTTTGCGTGTTGCCCCCCTGCTGACCCTGCGCCGTGGTGGATGAGCCGCCCTGCGTACCACTGCCGGTGGTCGTGGTGCTCTTTTCACGGTCGGGGTCGTCATCCTGCGGACCAAGTGTCGTGGTGGCGTCCTTGCTGCCGGAGGTGGTGGTAGCCGACGAGGTCGGCTTGCTCTCTCCGCCGTTATCGGCCGCCGGCAGATCGCCGCAGCCGCAAAGCAGGATCGCCGCCGTCAGCAAAAGCGCAAGCAGCGCTGTCCATTTCTTGTTCATCGAGTCCAAATCTCCTTTGTGATGGTTTCGTGGGAATTTCCCGGGAAATCGGTGCGATGCTGCAGCGTCATCCCTGCCGGCACCGCAAAATGACCGTCTGCAGGGTACAGACGGTTCCAACGGTAGACGACCACCCGATCGGGCAAAAGACCCTCGGGCGGAGGAAATTCCCACACGCAGGTATCCCCGTCGGCGGCCGCCGACAGATCGTCCATAACGGTGAAACGCCCCTCGTATTCCGCAAACAGCTTGGCGGTGTAGGGGGTCATCACCAGCCGCCCAACCGCCGTTTCCGCCATATCGGCGGTCACCACGCGGTCGCGGCTCTGACGGCGCTCGTTGAAGCAAACGCCGTTGTTGTCGTCAACACAGATCATCCATTCCATCTTATTCACCGTCCAACAACTCAAACAACGGAATGCCCTTGTTCTGCGCGGCGGCATCCTCCTCCGCCAGACGCTGCTCCAGCATATTGTGCAGCACGTTGCCCATCCGATCGTGCAGATCGCAGATGGTGCGCAGATCGCCGATGGTGCCTTCCACCGCGTGGGCGGTCAGCAGCTTGAGCGCCAGCTGATATTGCCCCATCGCATCGTCAAAGGTGACCGGCGCCATCAGCACCGCCAGATCGTCGATATCCCGACGCTTGCGACCGTCGCGACGGCGCTCCTCACGGGCGATCTGCCCGTTTTCTTTCAGCGTGCGGCGACACTCGTCGTCCAACGGAATTTCAAAAAAATACGGCGTGTCAATGCCGTAAAAAACCGCCATCTTCTTCAGGTGCGAATCGGTCGGAGAGGAGAATTCTCCCTCCCATTTCGCGATGGTGACGCGGCTGACGCCGATGGACAGCGCCACTTCGTCCTGCGTCGCACCGTACAGACGGCGGATGACCTTCAGGTTGTTCATATCTACACCTCGCTTTACACATTTATTTTACCATACTTTTGTCTATAACGCAACTGTTTCCGACATTTTTTTCATTCAACAAAACTTGACTTTTTGTTCGATATGTGACATAATGTCAAAAAAGGGTCAAGGAGGATGCGTATGGATCGTCGTGTGGCGCGTACCCGCAAGCAACTGCGAGAGGCGCTGATTGAATTGTTGAAGGTTAAAAGCGTGCAGGACATCACCGTTTGCGAGCTCGCCGACAAAGTGGAGATCAGTCGCGGAACCTTTTACCTGCATTATAAGAACGTCTTTGATATGCTGGAAACGGTGGAGCAGGAGCTGCTTGACCGCCTGACCGCCGCAGTCCGCGAGGCGCCGATGGGTACGCGGGAACGCCCGTTTTCCATGCTGCTGCCCTGCTACCGCTTTTTTGCGGAGGAGGCGGAGATGGCCGCCGTGCTGATGGGGGCCTACGGCGATTCCGGCTTCTTCCGCCGCGCGGCGAAGATCATCAAGGCTCGCTCACTCTCCGATTGGAAGGTGCTGTTTCCCGAACTGACGCCGCAGGAAACGGAGTACCTGTTCGCCTTTATTTTCGGCGGCAGCCTGCATATGCTGGAGGGCTGGGTGACCGGCGGACAGAAGGATTCCCCCGAAAAGATGGCGGAGTACACCCACCGTCTGGTGGCGGACGGCATCGCCCTCTACGGCGCACGCGCGTAAATTCAATAAGCAAAAAAAGATGTGCGACACCGTCGCACATCTTTTTTTTTGTTATTCACCGTACAGATATTCGTGCAGATCCATCAGCTGCTGCTCGTGGTTGGGCAAGGTCAGCACCATTGCGCCGCCTGCCGTGGTCATATTTTGATACAGGAACTCGTAGTCCATTTCGATTTTGTAGCCGAGATACTTGGTGGCGTTGTCCACATAGGAGAGGATCTCGCCCTTGCTGACGCGGTAGAGGGTGACGTCCCCGAGCACCGCATCCAGCACGTTGAAGATCTTGCCGGGGTTTTTCACCGCCGTTTCGATCAACCCCGAGATGACGCGACGCTGATTGCGTTGACGGGAAATATCGCTGTCCACGTAGGCGTAACGCACGCGGCAGAACGCCAGTGCCTGGAAACCGGCCAGATGATAAGTACCTGCCTCGTAGCCGATCGGCTCACGGATCTGGTTGCCGTAAAAATCCTTGGCAAAGCTGTCGGGGTTGCCGGGGTTTTCCTTCGGGATCCAGCTGACGCCGTCCTCGTCCACCTCGACGTCAATGCCGCCGAGCGCGTCGATGGCCGCCTCGAAGCCGTGGAAATCCACCGTTACCGCTTGGTCGATATCCAGACAGAAGTTGGATTCCACCGTGCTGAGCAGACCGTCGAAGCCGGCGTACAGATACGCCGAATTGATGCGGTCGTATCCGCCGAGACCGGGATTGTACACCCACGTATCACGCAGGATGGACACCAGCTTGATGGTCTTGGTCTTGTCGTTGATGGACATGATGATGTTGGTATCCGAACGGGCGCGTTCGCCGTCGCGGGAATCCACACCGATCAACAGATAGTTGGTGACGTAGTCGTTGTTTCCGCGTACCTCCAGCGTGCTGAGATCCTCGGGGGCGTAATCCACTACCTCGTCCTCTTGATAGCCGGAATAATCGGGCGGCAGCACGTCGTTTTCGATAAAGGTGGCGTTATCCAGCGACGAGCCGAAGCGGTCGAGCATGGTGTTGCCGACGATCGCAATTGCCAGACAGATGACGCCGAGCGAGGCCAACACCGAGCCGAGCGCGATGCGCCTGCGCTTCTTTTTATTCGCGCCGCCGAGCGGCACTTGTTTTTGCGGCTTTTTGCCGTGACGGGCGGTTTTGCCGTCCCCACGCGGCTGATCGTTCATCCGCAGATCACCTGCATCTGCCATCGCGGTCGCCTCCTTTCATACGAACCTTATTGTACGCTATTTTCCCGCAACTTTCAACCCCGAATTTGAAAATGGTAGTATAAATTCATAAAATTTTAAAAAATTCAGTTTGGATGAGAGCGGTCAAGAAATGCATAAACAGGTGGGGAAACGGGGAAATATGCATAAATATACAGGTTTTACGGGTTATTTTAACGAAATTTCAAAAAACGCTTGCATTTTACGGGTGAGCGGCGTTATAATGCCCATACAGCCAAATCATATATAATCTGTATAGGAGGAAAATACAATGAAAAAGTTTTTGGCAATTCTGTTGGCGGTTTCGCTGATGCTGGCCGTGGCGGCCTGCGCACCGACGAACCAGGGCGGCGACAAGCCGGAGAAGGTCACTGCGAAGGTGCTGGAGTACGATCTGACCGAAGAGAAGTACGCGTTCGGCGTGGACAAGAACCAGCCGGAGCTGCTGGCGCAGGTCAATACGTTCATCAAGAAGATCAAGGACAACGGCACGTTGGAGTCCATCATGGGCAAGTATTTCGGCGGCAACGGTGAGCCGACGCTGGTCACCTCTGCGGCGGAGGATGCGAGCAAGGATCAGCTGGTCGTCGCGACCAACGCGGAATTCGAGCCGTTCGAGTACACCAAGGGCGATAAGTACCTCGGCGTGGATATGGAGATCGCGGCGCTGCTGGCGGCCGAACTGGGCAAAGAACTGGTTATCAAGCACATGGATTTTGATTCCGTCTGCCTGGCGGTCGGTCAGGGCAAATGCGACATCGCGATGGCGGGTCTGACCGTCAGCGAGGAGCGTGAGGAGCACGTGACCTTCTCGGAGGACTACTACACCGCTTCCCAGCGCATCATCGTCAAGAGCAACGACACCACCTTTGCCAACTGCAAGTCGGCTGCCGATATCGAAGCTGTTCTGAAGAACCTTGACAAGAACACCAAGGTCGGCGTTCAGAACGGCACCACCGGTCAGCTGTACAGCGAGGGTGATGCGGATTGGGGCTTTGACGGCTTCCCGGTGACCACCGTCGGCTACAAGAACGGCTCGCTGGCTGTTCAGGATATGCTCAACGGCAACATCAACTTCGTCATCATCGATGCCGGCCCGGCTGCCTGCATCACCGAAAAGATCAACGCGCTGATCTGATCGTAACAACGACGTCAATACCTCACCGGCAACGGTGAGGTATTGGTTTGTGAGGAACAAATATGGGAAATTTTGACAGAAGACTCGAGGTATTCTGGGAAGAATTCTGGGTCTACCAAGGCTACAACAAGGTGCT
>JAFOFS010000076.1 GCA_017387165.1 Clostridia bacterium | reverse complement strand
TGATATTGCTTTGTTGATTCTTCTTTGCTTCTGAGAGTTGATCTTTTAAATTTGCAGTTGCTTTTTGGTTGAGAGACATGTTTGTTGGTTCTTTAATTGTTCTCAATGTTACGTCAAGATTGTTGTTTGTTAGATCCTGCTTGGTATCCAGCGCATAGCGGAAGCAGGCGCGGGCAAAGCCGCTGATGGACGCGTCGGTGTTGTGCATACCCATCACAACGCCTTCGCCGTTGAAGTTGTGGATATCGGCACGGGTGACGGTGCCGTCCGGAGCGGTGATGACCAGCTCCGCCTTGCTGCCGGCAGGAGCGCGCAGCTCGGTGTTCTTATAAATATCGCCGTAGGCGTGACGCGCCAGGGTGATCGGCTTTTTCCAGGTGGACACCGTCGGGGTGATGCCGCCGACCGTCACGGGAGCACGGAACACGGTGCCGTCCATAATGGCGCGGATGGTGCCGTTGGGGCTTTTCCACATCTGCTTGAGGTTGTATTCCTCGACGCGCTGCTTATTCGGGGTGATGGTGGCGCACTTGACGCCGACGCCGTACTTCTTGCAGGCCTCCGCCGCTTCGACGGTCACCTTGTCGTCGGTCGCATCGCGATACTCCAGACCGAGGTCGTAATATTCGCTCTTGAGATCCACGAACGGGAGGATGAGCTTGTCCTTGATCGCCTGCCACAGCACGCGGGTCATCTCGTCGCCGTCCATCTCGACGAGCGGGGTGGTCATTTGAATTTTCTGCATGATACTCACGCCTTTCTTAAAAATCGGGTTTATTATACCACAGGTAGTGGTGTTTGACAAGAGAAAAACCGCCGTTGCGGCGGTTTTTTTACAACTGGAAATCCTCCGCTTTGTGGGCGTCCTGTTTGGGACGGCGCAGCGGATTGCGTTTCAAGGGGTCGTACACGAATTTGCGGCAATAGTGGTACAGCGGCGCCGCGCCTCTATACGGGCAAAGCATCACGCTGCCGTCCGCCGACAAGCGGCCGTGCTGGCACACTTCGCAAGCCTTGCGAATGTTGTTGCCATACAGTTTTTTTGCCATCTCTCGCGCCCCCTTTCGTTTGATCGGGTATCATTATACCACAAGCGTTTTCAGAAATCAACCTTTTTCCGCATACTCATCAGCCACAGCACGCAAAGAATCAGCAGGGAGGCTCCGCCGAGGGCGGAGGCGGAGGCAAACGGTTCGGCCGTCAGACCCGACAAGGTCGAAAAAGTCGGCAGCACCGACGGCGGCAGCCACCACAAGGTCAGCAGACCGCCAAGGCAACCTTGCACCAGTCGGGCGAAAAAGAAGCGGGTGTCGAGCGGAAACGGCAGCAGCGCCGCCACCTGACCGTGAACCGACAGGCCGCCGAAGCCGAGGGTAAACCCAAGCAAAAACGGCGAAGACAGCACCTCCATACTCCCTCCGGTCACCTCCAGAAAGCAAGCGGAGGCGCGGCGCAGCGGCGGCGGCAGCTCCAGCGCGGTCATCAGCGACAGCAGCAGGCAGGCAAGCGCCGCAAACGCGGTCATACCGAGCAGCGATCGGGCGGCTTCCTGCGTGGCCTTGACCAGCGGCGCGGCAAGTCGCAGCGGCGAAACGGGAACTTCGGTTGGTTGCTGCGGTTTTCCGCGCAGCAGCAACAGCGTGACCGTTCCGGCAACCGCGTGGGCCGCCCACAGCAGCCAGCCTGCCCGTGTCGAGCCGAGCATACCGGCGCCGACGGTGGCGACGCAAAAGGCCGGACCGGCGTTGACACAGCCGCACAGCAGGCGGCGTCCCTGCTCCTCGGTCAGCCGTCCGTCCCGACAAAGCGGCGCGAGGGCGGCGGCGCCGGCCGGGTAGCCGCCCACCAACCCGATCAGCCAAACCGACGCGGCGGCAGGCGGAAACCCCAGCTTTGCCAACGGACGGGCAAACACCCGACCAAAGCGGTCGCACAGACCCGAAGCGGTCAGCCAACCGCCCAGCACCAAAAACGGAAACAGCGACGGGATCAGCACCTGCGCCGACATGGCCAATCCCCGACGAACGCCGTTGGCGGCAGCCTCGGGGAAGCGAAGTAACAGCCATCCCGCCGCGACCGTCATCATCATCCAAAACACCGTCCGGAAAACGGACAGTCGCCATACGTTGAAACGCATATTCTCACCTCGCTTATGCCTATGCGGAATGAGCGGCGATAAGACCGCATAATATAAGGCAGAGGTGAGCGTATGCGTGTGCGACAAAAAATGGAACGATTGCTGGAGCTTCCCGAGGGGAGTCTGACCGGCGAGTCACGGTTGGAGATCTACGCAGGACGGCGTGTGGTGATGGACGGGCGGTGCGCCGTTCTGGACTGTGAGGAGGACGTGATCCGCCTGCAAACGAGCGGTGGAGTCTTGTGCTTTCGCGGACGAGAGCTGTGCATCGCGGCGTTTTCCTCCAACGGCGCGGTGGTGGAGGGACGGCTGTGCGCCGTCGAATTCGAATGAAAGCGGCGGTGGAATGGCGTGCGGAGGGCGGTCTGTTGCCCGAATTTCTGGGTAGGCTGCAGGAGGAAGGCGTTCCCGTCACGCACATTCGGCGGCAGGGCGACACGCTGCTCGGAACGGTTGCCGCCGTCCATTATCGGCGGATGCGGCGACCCGCTCGCCGCACGGGCACACGGGTGCGTATTCGCCGCAAGCGCGGGTGGGGATTTCGGGTCAAGCGGTGGCAAGGGCGGTACGGTCTGGGCATCGGCGCGGCGCTGGCGGCGGTGCTTTTATGGCAGTTGAGCGGACGCATTTGGGCGGTCATTCCGAGCGGCATCCCGACCGAGCAGACGGAGTCGATCCTCCATGCCGTGGAGGAAATGGGAGTGGCGGTCGGTGCGCCCGTCGGTCAGCTGAAGCAGCGAGAGATCTCGCTTCGCGCCATTCACGATCTGCGGCAGGTGATCGCCCTGACCGTCAATATGGACGGCTGCATCGCACACGTGGACGTGGTCGCGGACAACACCAATCATCCGCTGGCGGTGGATATTCGCTTATCCGATCTGGTGGCAACCCGGGACGGCTTGGTGGTATCCGCCGAGATCACCAAAGGCAAACGGGTGGTCAAGGTCGGTGAAGGGGTAACCGCCGGAACGCTGCTCGCTACGGGGGCGGTGGATACCGAGCACGGGATGACCTTCGGGCGGTCGGCCGGCATCGTGCTGGCACGCACGCAGCGGACGCTCACCGTCGAGGTGCCGATGACACGGGTGGATTGGCTGCCGGACGGGTATCCGCAAACCTACACGGCGTTTACGCTGTTTGGCTTGGAATTGCCGTTGGCGGCACCGCTTCGACCGCGATCTTGCTACCGACGGGAAACGGACAGCGATCGGCTGACGGTCGGTGGCTTGCCGTTGCCTCTCGGCTTCGAACGGGAGCGGCTGACACCGCTGCGAGCGGTGGAAACGCCGCTGACCGAGCAGCAGGCAACCGAAAAAGCGTATGCGCTGTTGGCGGAAAAGGAGCAAATCGAGCTGGGGAATGCGGAAATCGAACAGCAAACGGTGACCACCGTCTGCGAGGGTGGGACGCTGCGGCTGACCGCCGCCTACACCTGCATCGAAAACATTGCCGCCGAACACCCCGTCACGGTGGTGGAAAACGAAAAAGGACGATGAGCTCATCGTCCTTTTTTTCTTACTTTCCAAAGAAGCGATATTCGGTTTTGGAGCGGAATACCTCGCCTGCCGCCAATGCGATCGACGGGAAATGCGGATGGTGCACGGCGTCCGGCCAATGCTGCGTTTCCAGGCAAAAGCCGTCCCCTTTTCCGCGAGAAACGCCGCCCTTGCAATGCGCTTCATTCAGGAAATTGGCGGTATACAGCTGGACGCCCGGTTGGTCGGTCCAGCACTCCATCCGAATGCCCGAAAGCGGCGCTTGAGCGGTTGCCGCACGGCGGAACGCGCCGTCGGTGCCCAGCACGAAATTGTGGTCGTAGCCACCGGCGTTTTGCAGCAGCGGATGGGGCGCGTCGATATCCCGACCGATCGGCTTCGGTTCACGGAAATCAAACGGGGTATCCTCCACCGCCAGCAGCTCGCCGGTCGGGATCAGCTCCGCGTCGGAGACGGTGATCTGCTCCGCCTCCACCTGCAGGAGATGGTCGCGGACGCTCGGACCGTCGTGACCCTCCAGATTGAAATAGGCGTGGTTGGTGAGATTGAGGAGGGTATCGGCGGTGCTGACCGCCTTGTAAGTGATACGCAGGCGGCTGTCCCCCGTCACCGCAAAGGTGACCGAAAGCGACAGCGTGCCGGGGTAGCCCTCCTCTCCGTCGGGGGAGGTACGACGCAGGGTGACCGCCTCCTCGTCAGCGTGGATCTCCGCGCTCCACAGACGGGAGCCGAAGCCGCGAACGCCGCCGTGGAGGTGGTTTTTGCCGTGGTCGTTGGCGGCGATCGCATAGTCCTGACCGGCCACCGTGATGCGGTCGCCCTTGATGCGGTTGGCCACCCGTCCGACGGTAGAGCCGAAGCTGCAGCCGCTGTTTTGATAACTTTCGCCGTCGTCGTAGCCGAGCACCACGTCCACTCCGCGGTACACCGCCGATTGCAGCGTGGCGCCGTAGGTGAGCACCGACACGGTCAGATCGCCGTTTCGGATCTCATAGCGTTCTATTTGTCTGCCGTCGGCGGTCGTGCCGAACGGAAAGCGTTTCACACTCATTTCCCCACTCCTGTTCGTTGCGTTTTTTTCAGTATACCACACCCCTCGCCGTTTCGCAATGGGTTTTGGAAAAACCGCCCGTTGTCACTTTCATTCGAGCATAAGGTGACGCGAATAATCCGAACCTGTTTTTAAAAGGCGGATTTCCGCTCCTCCTTCGTTAAAATACTCGCGAATACATCCAGTATTCGCTGCGTTTTGTGCCTCGGATGAGCAAAAATCCGCTCTTTTAAAAATCT
>JAFOFS010000075.1 GCA_017387165.1 Clostridia bacterium | reverse complement strand
CATCGATAAAGAAAGGGTGAAGCGTATGTATGAGATCGACTTGGGGAAAAGCGGATTGAAGGTGCCTACCGTTGCGGTGGGTTGTATGAGAATCAGCGAGATGAACGAAAAGCAGGTGTCGGCGTTTGTGGATACGGCGCTCGGATTGGGCGCCACTTTCTTTGATCATGCTGATATATATGGCGGTGGCAAAAGCGAAGAGGTTTTTGGCAAAGCTGTTTCCCCCTCTATGCGGGAAAAGATCTTCATCCAGACCAAATGCGGCATCCGCAAAGGGCAATACGATTTTTCCTACGATCATATCGTTTCGTCCGTTGACGGCAGCCTGAAACGGCTGGGAACGGAATACGTTGACGTGTTGCTGCTTCACCGTCCGGATACGCTGATGGAGCCGGACGAAGTTGCCCGTGCGTTTTCCTATCTGAAAGAATCGGGAAAGGTGCGCCATTTCGGCGTTTCCAACCACAATCCGTATCAGATTAAGTTGTTGCAAAATGCGCTCGATATGCCGCTTTGTGCCAATCAAGTGCAGTTTGGCGTTATGCACACGCCGATGGTGGATGCGGGAATCAACGTCAATATGCATAATGATGCGGGTGTAAACCGCGATGGCGGCGTGCTGGATTTTTGCCGTCTTGAAAACATAACAATTCAACCTTGGTCGCCTATGCAATACGGCTTTTTTGAAGGTTGTTTCATTGATAATGGAAAATTCGCCGCCCTTAACGACGTGTTGGAAAGAATCGGCAATCAATACGGCGTTTCCAAAACCACCGTGGCGATTGCCTGGATTCTGCGCCACCCCGCCAAGATGCAGCCTGTCACAGGCACGACCAATCTCGCCCGCCTGACCGATTGCCTGAAAGCCGCCGACGTGAGGATCACGCACGAAGAGTGGTATGAAATTTATCGCGCGGCAGGCAATAAACTCCCGTAAAGAAAGTGTTGTGATAAGATGGGAATAATTGAAAAAGCGCTGGAGTTTGTGGAGGAATTCTTTGCGCAGGATTTTGGTGGGCACGATTATTTCCACACGCTGCGCGTGTATCGCTTGGCGACGCATATAGCCGAGCAGGAGAAAGCCGCGTTGCCGATCGTGCAGCTGGCGGCGTTGCTCCACGACGTGGACGATCGCAAACTCTCCCCCGAAACCTGCGCCGACAAGACAAACGCCCGTCGGTTTCTGACCGAAAACGGAGCGGATGCGGCGACGGTGGAGCGGGTTTGCCGCATCATCGGGGAGGTATCGTTTATCGGAACCGATTCGGTGGTGCCGGAGAGCGTGGAGGGCAAGTGCGTGCAGGATGCCGACCGCCTGGATGCGATCGGCGCCATCGGCGTGGCGCGAGCCTTTGCGTACGGCGGCAGCCACAACCGTTTTATGCATCATCCCGACCTGCCGCCGCAGTTGAATATGAACAAGGAAGCGTATCAAAACAGCCGCTCCACCACGGTCAACCACTTTTACGAAAAGTTGCTTTTGCTGAAAGATTGTATGAACACCCCGACGGCGAAACGGTTGGCGGAGTCCCGACACCGCTATATGCAGGAATTTCTTGCGGAGTTTATGGCGGAATGGGACGGCACGGCATAACGATCCCCAAAACGCAGCAATCCGCCTCTCATCCGAGAGGCGGATTGTTTATTTCCCGAGTAATTGCTCCAGCACCGGTGTGATCTGCGCCGTGACGGCAAGGTAACCCTCGTGGGTGAAATGCCCACCGTCTACCGTATAGCCTGCGTACACCTCGCCGGCGGAAAGGTCATACAACGGCGTGAACAGATCGACGTAGGTAAAATCGTACTTCTTCGCCAGCGACTGGATGATGATGTTGTTTTGCATCGCCTGCGGATTTTTCGGTCCCCAAATCTCACCGCCCATCGCCGTCATCGAAAGCAGCACCACCTGCGTGTTCGGGAGATTGGTCTTGAGTCCGGACAGAATCGCCTCGTAATTTTCCATCATCGTATACGGGTTGTTGGCGCCGATGAGCATCACCGCCACCTGCGGCTTCAGCTCGTACACCGAAACCGCCAGCCGCGCCTCCAGATCAAAGGTGGTATCCCCTCCGATCCCGCGGTTAGCGGTCACGTATTGGGGGTAGTATTTGGTTAAATCGTAGCCGTCGGTCAGGCTGTCACCGAGAAACGCGACCTCCACCTCGTAGTCGGCGTAGCGATCGTTTTCCGCACGGTACTGCGCCAGCTTGGCTTCGCGGTAGTCTTGGATTGCTTGCTGCAAAATCTGCTGCTCGCGCCGCTGTGTTCCGAACGAAAACAGAACGACCGCCACGATCAACAGCAGGGCGGCGGCGACCAGCAGCAGGCGGTTGGTTTTTGTCATACGCATCCCTCCGCCGTTAGTGTACCACAAAATGCCGCAGGCAACAAGAGGCATTTTGCGTTTCGCCTTGCAGAACGAAAAAAAGACTTGCTAAATCGCGAAAACTGTGATACAATACGAATGCTTTTGAGCGAACAATTGAATCGTCTTATATAAACCTGCGATTGGGCGGGTGTTTCTACAAACTACCGTAATAGTTTTGCTATAAGTCTTTGGATGAGCGCAACTATTGCGGTATTATTTTGTGCAGGAAAGGATTCCATATGGAAAAGCAACAGGAAATTCACGGGCTGGGGCAAGAGCGCATCGGCGGTCTTTTGCTCAAATTTTCCATTCCGTGCGTGGTGGGCTTGCTGATCGGCTCGTTTTACAACATCGTGGATCAGATGTTTATCGGAAACAGCGAGTTGGGATATTTCGGAAACGCGGCCACCGGCATTTCGTTTCCCGTTTTGTGTATTGCAAACGCCTTTGCGTGGTGTATCGGTGACGGCGCCGCGTCGTTTCTCAGCATTTGCGCCGGTCGCGGAGATTCCGAGAGCGCGCATAAATGCGTCGGTACCGGCATCACCGTGACCACCGCCATCGGCGTGGTGTTGGCGGTTGTGTCGATGATCTGGGCGCGTCCGTTGATGGCGTTGTTCGGCGCGTCGGCGCAGACGCTGGATATGGCGACGGAATATTTCCGCATCGTCGCGGCGTTTTTCCCGTTTTACCTGCTGATGAACGTCACCAACAGTATGATTCGCGCCGACGGCAGTCCGACGTATGCGATGATGGCGCTGTCGGTTGGCGCCGTGGTGAATATCGCGCTGGATCCGCTGTTCATCTTCGTGCTGAAATGGGGAATCGCCGGCGCGGCGTGGGCGACGGTCATCGGACAGGTCTTGTCCTTTGCGACCTGCGCCGCCTACTTCTTCAAGCCGAAGTCCTTCCGCCTGAGCAAGCGGAGCTTTCTCCTAAACGGCGCGGTGCTGCGCGAGACGGTGCTGCTGGGCGGCTCGACCTTTATCACGCAAATTTCCATCGTGGTGCTGTCCTTGGTCAGCAATCTCGTGCTGGCCAAATACGGCGCGTTGTCGGTGTACGGGCCGGATATCCCGATCTCGGTTTTCAGTATTCAGAATAAGGTGTACACCATCGTGTGCAACGTGGTGGTGGGAATCGTGCTGGGCGGTCAACCGATCTTCGGCTACAACTACGGAGCAGGGAATTTCGGGCGTGTCCGTCGGGCGTACCGGCTGGTGCTGCGTGCGACGCTGCTCGTCGGACTGGCCGCCACCCTGCTTTTTCAGCTGTATCCGCAGGGGGTCATCCGCCTGTTCGGCTCGGGGGACGCCGTGTATTGGGAATTTGCGGTCAAGACGTTCCGCATCTATTCGTCGCTGATCCTCGTGTCCGGTCTGGTGAAAATGACCACCGTATTTTTCCAGGCGATCGGCAAACCGACCAACGCCATCATCGTCGCGCTGGTACGGGATATCGTGCTGTTCACGCCGCTGGCGATGTGGTTGCCGCATCTGCTGGAATCGGTCAGCACAGGCAGCGGCATCCACGGCATTCTGTATGCGGCGCCGATTGCCGACGTGGTCGCGTTGATCACCATCGTGTGCCTGACCGTTCGCTTTTTCCGCCGACTGAAGAAGCCGACTGACGCGGCGTGATTTCTACAATCAAAAAAGCCGTTTTACCGAATACGCGGTAAAACGGCTTTTTGTTTATTTCAGACTCTCTTTGGCCAGACGGATAAATTCCTCCAGCGTCAGCTGCTCGGCGCGGGCGGTTGGGCTGATGCCTGCCGCCTCCAGCAGAGCGGGAATTTCCGCCTTGGGAATACCGGCGCCGGCCAGCGAATTGGACAGCGTCTTGCGACGCTGACCGAAGGCGGCGCGCACCAGCGCAAACAACCGCTTTTCTTCGGCAGGGGTGCAGGTGGGATTGTTGTGAAGGGTCAACCGAATGACGGCGCTGTCCACGTTGGGGGACGGGGTGAAGCTGCCGCGGGATACGTCAAACAGCTTCTCGGCGTGGGCAAAATAGCGCACCGCCATGGTGACGGCGCCTGCCTCACGGGTGCCCGGCTCGGCGCACAGCCGCTGCGCCGCCTCCTTTTGTACCATCACGGTGATGGAGGTGAACGGATAACGGCTTTCCAACAACCCCATAATGACCGGCGAGGTGATGTAATACGGGAGGTTGGCGCAAACGCTGACCGACCGCTCCCCGAAATGCTCGTGCATAAACGGGTGGATGTCCACCTTCATAATATCCTGCAGGACGATCTCGGCATTGTCCAATCCGGCCAGCGTTTCGTCCAGAATCGGCGGCAGACGGTCGTCCACCTCCACGCAGACCACCTTACCGGCGCGTAGCGCCAACTCACGCGTCAGCACGCCGATGCCGGCGCCGATCTCCAGTACGCCGCTTTCGGGAGAGGCGCCGCACGCCTCCGCCATACGGGGGCAGACGGTCGGATTGACCAGGAAATTTTGTCCCAGCGCCTTGGAAAAACGGAAACCGTGGCGACCGAGCAGATCGCGAATGTAGCCGATGTCGGTCAAAGCCGCCATACCCTCACTCCTTTGCCTTTTTCTTTTCGCGCAGCCACCCGAAAAACGCTTTCAGCTGGGCGGCGCATTCCGCCTGCAACACACCGCCGACACAGGTCGGCTTGTGGTTGTACGGCAGGTCAAACAGCGAAACCAGCGATCCGCAAGAGCCTGCCTTCGGATCGTCGGTGCCGTAATAGACGTTGTCAAGACGGGCGTTGATGATCGCCCCGGCGCACATCGGGCACGGCTCCAGCGTGACGTACAGATCACACCCCGACAGCCGCCAACCGCCGAGCGCCTTGCAGGCCGCGTCGATGGCCTCGATCTCGGCGTGCGCCAACGCATTTTTGCCAAGCTCGCGGCGGTTGCGACCTTCTCCGATCACGACGCCGTCCTTGATCACCACCGCGCCGACGGGAACCTCCCCCTCGGCAGCGGCTTGCGCGGCAAGCACCATCGCCTGCTGCATCCAATGCTCGTGATTATTTTCCATATTATACCCCCGTTCCGAAAGACAGAGAGGAGAGGGTTTCGATTATCATCCAGATGAAAAATGCGAGGGACGCCGGCGCAAACAACGCTCGCGGCCATGCCTGCGCGTGGGGCAGCCGGTCCTGCTTGTCCCCGATCGGAAGCAGCAGACGGCGATCGCGGTAAGCCAGCAGCAAAACGGCGATCGCTCCGGCCACCGTCATGCCGCCAAACAGCAAATACTGCAAAGCGACCGTTGACGGCTCGGACAAATGGCAAAGCGCAAAATCCAGCACCACCGAAACGGCGTTGTTGACGAAATGCAGCAAGATCAACAGCAGGATGTTGTCGGTGCGGATATAGAAATAGGCGAAGGTCAGACCCAAAAGGAAAGCGAACGGGATCTGGTTTAAGGTGCCGTGTGCAAACGCAAAGACCAACGCGCTGATCAAAATGGCGGT
The DNA here is from genome assembly GCA_017387165.1 of Clostridia bacterium. GTDB lineage: Bacteria > Bacillota > Clostridia > Oscillospirales > Acutalibacteraceae > RGIG426. Next base: position 3,115 of record JAFOFS010000075.1, on the reverse strand, counting down.
GCGGTCGCCTAACGGGCGCAGCAACCCCACGATCACGCCGCGGAACAACAGCTCCTCCAGCACGGCGGGCATCACCGCCATCGCGAACAGATTCAACAGGAAATTGAGCGGCGTGCCGTCCACCGTTTGGGTGACCGGCTTCGGCGCGACGCCGACGCTCTCAGCAAAACCGACGATAACGGCGGAAACGAAATTGCCGAACGTAAAGATGCCGGTTCCAATGAAAAAATAACCAAAAAATACCCCTGGCGCGACCGGTTTGACCGGCGCGATCGGCGGTTGTCCCTCGGTCTTTTTCAGCAGCAAAAAGCCGAGCAGCACCGGCAGCAGCATAACAAGGAAATAAAATCCGATCTGAATTGCCAGATAAAACGGGGTGTCCAGCGGAATTAGGTTTTCGCCGTCCCGATACACCACCAGTCGGTCCAGCAGCCCGAAGGCGCGCAGCAGACCGATGAGCTCGTTTCCGAGCAGCGTGATCAACTGCGTGGCCAGCATCACCCAGCCGATGCGGTTTCCCTGCCGACGGCAAAGGCGCTTTTGTAAGCGAACGGTATCCATGTCCACCCCTCCTTTCCTTTACTGCACTCTATTTTAGCAGAAAAGGAAAGGGATGTCAAAGAAATCACGAAAATTCCGAAAAAATCTGTTTGGCCGCGCCACGCGGCGCGTAGTCCCAGCGTGAGATGTGCCCCGAGGTGAGGGTGTACGGCAACGGCCGCGGTGTTTTCGGCGGCGGCGCGGTGTCCACGATGGCCAGCTTGATCTTCATACGGTCAGGTAAAATGCTCTTGATGTACACGCCGGCGTAGTCCCCCACCGCCAGCCCCTCCTGCCGCTCGGCCAGACCGGCGAGATTGGGCGCCAATTCGATGAAAACGCCGTAGCTTTCGATCGAGCGAACGATGCCGGCAACCGTTTCCCCTGCCGCAAAACGGGCGGCGTTTTGCTCCCACGTCCCCAGCAGCTCACGCATGGAGAGGCAGAGGCGACCGCCGTCGATCGAGGACACCACCGCGAAAATATCCTCCCCGACCGCCACACGGTCGGAGGGATGGGCGATCCGCGAAACCGATAACGCCGCGATCGGTAGCAGCGCCGAGATGCCGCATCCGATATCGCAAAACGCGCCAAACGGCTCCAGCCGTGTCACCCGAGCGGAGAGAATATCCCCCGTCGTCAGCGTGGACAGATACTCCTGCCGGCACCGCTCCTGCGCCTCGCGACGGGACAGCACCGCCTGCGCCCGACCGCCGCAGGCGGTGACGGTGCGTACGGTAAAGCAGACCGGCTTCCCGACCCGTGCCAGCAGCGCAATATCCCGTGTTGTCCCCTCGGCGATGCCTTCGGCGCCCTCCTCCCGCGGAATGACCCCCTCACCGCAGGGCAACTCCACGAACAGGTTGTGTTCCCCGTCGCAACGCACCGCCAATCCCTCCAAAACGATTCCCTCGGCGGCTGCCGCCAACAGCCCCGTGGGATCGGCGGTCAGGCGCTGATTTTCCGCTGTGTGCAGCCGTCGTCCCTCCGGCAGATAGGTTTCCGTGTTCATTATCGTTCCTCCCCGGTTGTTGTCTGTATGCTATCGGTATGCAAAAAAATAGCCGTATAGAACAACAAGGACGGGTTGTATTCGCGAAAAGGCTGTGGTATAATGAAACCATCAAAATCCTGATCAAGGAGGAAATTGTGTATGAATATGTTCGGACTTGAAGTGCCGGTGAAAAACCTGCCGGTGCTGGATCAGACCTTTATGCCCCTGTCGGCTTTTGTGCGTGCGTTTGATAAATCCGCCGCCAACGGTAAGGAAATCGCGGTTGCGGTGGAGCGTAACGGTGGCTGCGTGGCGGTGCGTCGCTTCCGCATCCACGGCACGCCCGAAATGCAGCAGGCGGATCGCGTGTACGTCGAGCGTACGGTCAAAATGCTCCTGTGGGCGACCGGCGGCTTCCACGTGATGATCTGCGGCGACGACGAGATGGGCCAATACATCGCGGACACCTACTGCAAGGGCGGCGCCCGTGAATTTGACGTTGACTTTATGGCCGGCGTGTACGAGCAGCCGTTCGTGGTGGAGAGCCTGCCGCTTTCCGCCTGCCCGGCCGAGAAATCCAACCCGAAGGCGGTCGGCCGCCATCTGGAAGGCTGCCGTATCGGCTTTGACGCCGGCGGCTCCGACCGCAAGGTTTCCGCTGTGATCGACGGTGTCCCCGTCTATTCGGAGGAGGTCGTGTGGTATCCGAAGGAGAACACCGATCCGCAGTATCACTACGACGGCATTCTGGCGGCGTTTAAGTCGGCTGCCGCGCATATGCCCCGCGTGGATGCCATCGGCATCTCCTCGGCCGGCGTGTACATCGACAACAAGGCGATGGTCGCCTCGCTGTTCGTGAAGGTTCCTGCCGACAAGAAAGAACTGACCAAGAGCATCTACATCCGCGCCTGCGAAGAAATGGGCGCGCCGTACGAGGTTGCCAACGACGGCGACGTGTCTGCGCTGGCAGGCGCGATGAGCCTGGAGGACAACCGCGTGCTGGGTATGGCGATGGGCACCTCCGAGGCGGTCGGCTACGTCGATAAGGACGGCTGCATCCCCGGCTGGCTGACCGAGCTGGCGTTTGCCCCCGTCGATCTGCAGGACGACGCGATGGTGGACGAATGGTCGGGCGACAAGGGTTGCGGTGTCAAGTACTTCTCGCAGGACAGCGTCATCAAGCTCGCGCCCAAGGCCGGCATCACCTTCGAGGACGGTCTTGCCCCCGCGCAGAAGCTGAAGGTCGTGCAGGCTGAGGTGGAAGCCGGCAACGAGCGCGTGCTGGATATCTACAGCTCCATCGGCGTGTACCTCGGTCATCAGCTGGCGTACTACGCGGAATACTACGATATGAAGCACGTGCTGCTGCTCGGTCGTGTGATGAGCGGCAAGGGCGGCGATATCATCATCGCGGAAGCCCAGCGTGTGCTGAACGAGGAATACCCCGACGTCGCCGCCGAGGTCATCCTCCACCTGCCGGACGAGAAAATCCGCCGCGTCGGCCTGTCGGTCGCCGCTGCCTCCCTCCCGTCCATCGGCTAAATCAAGCAACAAAAAAAGACCTCTGCACAGCAGAGGTCT
>JAFOFS010000074.1 GCA_017387165.1 Clostridia bacterium | reverse complement strand
GGTGAAGCCCGAAAGATCGGCGGATTTCATCATCGTCTTATAACCGACGATCATCGAATCCGCAAAAGCAAAGACGCCGCGAATCAGCGGCCATTTCGTCCAGCGGGGACGTTTGCTGTCGGTCGTATCCCAAGATTCGGTCAGAATTTCTCCCGAGCCGATATGGCGCACCGCCATACAGGTTTTCTTCGGACCGCGCATCATCACACCCTCGATCAGCGCCTGACCGCCGATCGAAGTCTTTTTGCAACAAGGATTGTTTTCTGCCATACCGTACATAACTCCTTTTTCCTGAAACAGGATATAACATATCAAGGTATATTATAGTTTTATTGTACGGAAATGTCAAGTTTATCTCTTTTATATTTCCCTCTTGTTTTTTGGAAAATTTGTGATAAAATGAAAAGATAGAGTTCCATAAGGAGGTAACAGGATATGGAAAACAAAAAATTCTACATCACCACAGCCATCGCTTACACGTCCCGTAAGCCGCACATCGGCAACACCTACGATATCGTGTTGGCCGATATGATCGCACGGTACAAGCGAATGTGTGGGTTTGATGTCCATTTTCTGACCGGTTCGGACGAGCACGGCATCAAGATCCAGGAAATTGCCGAAGCCGCCGGCATCTCCCCCAAGGAATACGTGGACGGCGTTTCGCAGCAGATCAAAGACGTCTGGAACTGCGTGGACGTGACCTACGACCGTTTTATCCGCACCACCGACGACGATCACGTGGCGGCGGTCAAGCGTATCTTCACCAAGCTGTACGAGCAGGGTGATATTTACAAGGGCGAGTACAACGGCAAATACTGTGTACCGTGCGAATCCTTCTTCACCAATTCGCAGCTGGTGGACGGCAAATGCCCCGACTGCGGTCGCGACGTGATCGACGCCAAGGAAGAAGCGTATTTCCTCCGTCTGTCCAAGTACCAGGATCAGCTGATGACCTACTACGAGGAAAATCCGGAGTTCTTCTGCCCCGAGTCCCGTCGCAACGAGATGATCAACAACTTCCTCAAGCCGGGTCTGTCGGATCTGTGCGTATCCCGCTCCACCTTCACCTGGGGCGTGCCGGTCGAATTCGATCCGAAGCACGTCACCTACGTGTGGCTGGACGCGCTTTCCAACTACATCACCGGTATCGGCTACCATCCCGACGGAAGCAGTGATCTGTACAAGAAATACTGGCCAGCAGATGTGCACGTCATCGGCAAGGATATCGTCCGTTTCCACACCATCTACTGGCCCATCATCCTGATGGCGCTGGGCGAGCCGCTGCCGAAGCAGGTGCTGGGTCATCCGTGGCTGCTGGCAGGCGAGGACAAAATGAGCAAATCCCGCGGTAACGTGCTGTACGCCGATCGTCTGGTCGAGCGTTTCGGCTCGGATGCGGTGCGCTATTATCTGTTGTCCGAGATGCCGTTTGCGCAAGACGGCACCATCACCTACGAGAGCTTCATCAATCTGTTCAACAGCGATCTTGCCAACACGCTCGGCAACCTGGTCAACCGCAGCATCGCGATGACCAACAAGTATTTCGGCGGCAAGGTGAGCAAGTGCGAGCCGTTTGACGATCTCGACCGTGAGCTGGAGGCGTTCGCCGCCGACACGCTCAAGGCGTACGTTGAAAAGATGGAAAGCTACCGCAATGCCGATATGGTGCAGGTCGTGATGAACCTTGCCAAGCGTTGCAACAAGTATATCGACGAGACCGCGCCGTGGGCGCTTGCCAAGGACGAGGCGAACAACGCCCGTCTGGAATCGGTGCTGTATCATCTGCTGGAATGCATTCGTTTGCTGGCGCTGATGCTGCAGCCGGTCATCCCGAAGACCGCTGCCGCCATCTTTGAGCAGACGGGCATCAGCGGCGAACTGACCGACTACGCCGCTACCGCCGCTTTCGGTAAGGCGGACGGATTTGCGGTCGGCACGCCCTCCCCTCTCTTTGCCCGTCTGGACGTGGAGAAGACGCTTGCCGAGCTGCACGCCGAGGATGAAGCGGCGGCCGCAGCCGCGGCTGCTCCTGCCGAAGAGGAAAAGGAAAACGTCGTGTTCCTGGACGAGATCCTGTACGACGACTTTATGAAAGTGGATCTTCGCGTCGCCAAGGTGGTAGACTGCGAGCCGATCCCGAAAGCGAAAAAGCTGCTGAAGCTGACGCTGGACGACGGCAGCGGCACGCCCCGTGTGGTTGCCTCCGGTATCGCGAAGTGGTATACGCCGGACGATCTCAAGGGCAAAAACGTCATCGTGGTTGCCAACCTCAAGCCGGCTACCCTCTGCGGTGTGGAAAGCTGCGGTATGATTCTGGCTGCGGACGACGGCGAGGCCGCCAAGGTGCTGTTTGTGGACGGTGTCAAACCGGGCAGTCGGGTGCGTTGAGTATGGCATCGATCATCGACACACACGCGCATTACACCGATGAGGCGTTTGACCCCGATCGCGAAGCGTTGTTGGCGGCTATGCCGGACAAGAACGTTTCGCGCATCGTCACCGCCGCTTCGGGACTGACCAGTTCGGCCGCAGCGGTGGAGTTAGCACACAAATTCCCGTTCGTCTATGCCGCCGTCGGCGTGCATCCGGGCGAATTGGACGATACCGCCGCGGATATGGAAGCACAGTTGGCGGCGTGGTACGCCGACGAAAAGGTGGTCGCCATCGGCGAGTTGGGGCTGGACTATCATTACGAAGACGGTTTCTCCCGCGAAACGCAGTTTTTGTGGCTGGAGCGACAGTTGCGCTTGGCGAAAGAGCTGGACGCACCGATCATTTTTCACGATCGCGACGCCCATGCGGACACGCTGGAAATACTGAAAAAGTACCGCCCGAAGGGTGTGGTGCATTGCTTCTCGGGCAGCGTCGAAATGGCGCAGGAGATCGTTGAGCTGGGGCTGTTCATCGGACTCGGCGGAGCGGTCACCTTTAAGGGAGCGAAACGACCGCTTTCGGTCGCGGCAAGCGTCCCGGCCGAGCGGCTGGTGCTGGAAACCGATTGCCCCTATATGGCGCCCGTTCCGCACCGTGGACACCGCAACGACTCCTCCCTCATTCCGCATATCGCGGAGGTGATCGCCGGTGTACGCGGCATCACGGCAGACGAGCTGCTTGCCCTCACAGCAGAAAACGCCTACCGCCTTTTCCCGAAAATGAAATAAAAAAGCGCTCTGTGGATTTTCCACAGAGCGCTTTTTGCCTATTTTTCCATTTGTTTTGCGTTTAACACCGCGGAAATCCTTGTGGTCGATCAGCCAATCGACAACCGACTTTTCTTTTTGCCGGTGAGCATTATCACCATTTTCATCATTTCCTCTTCC
>JAFOFS010000073.1 GCA_017387165.1 Clostridia bacterium | reverse complement strand
GTGTAGATATTGCCGCCGGCAAAGCCCTTGAGGTTGGCGTTAAACAGCAGCGCAAAATAGAGCTGCACCAGCTTCCGCTTGGTGGGACGGAGCTTCAAAAACCATTGTTTTATTTTTCCCATAATCTCACCCCAATCCGATGCATTCGGTGCAGATGTTGACGGCTTTGGTCAGCACGTCGGCAAAGCCGTCGGTGAACAGACCGATCACGATGGCGATCACCGCAACCGCCAGAATGGCCAGCCGTGCGACGGTGAGCAGATGCCCGTCCGGAGCATCCTCTCGGGTGGGCGCTCGCTGCGGACAGCCTTTCAGGATGGCCACCTCGCGGCGGAGGCTCGCCCGCGTGTCGTAGGCGGCGAACACCGCGTACAGGAACGGCACGCCCACCGAGGGGAGCAGCACCCACATGGCCTTGACCATTGAGGAATTGATCTCACTGCGGTGGAAATGCTCGAAGTTGCAGGCGTAGACGAGGAAGACGACCGCGCCGATCACCAGCAGCGCCGCGGTCGCGATGCGGTGAATCCGCCGACGGCGGCGCTCGGCGGCGACCGCTCGGCGGGCCGCGTCGTCCAATTCCGCACGGGCGGTCAGCCGCCGCCAGGTCGGCAGCAGCATATCCGGCTTGCGCTCGGTTTCGGCGGAGGGGCAAAACAGCGACAGCACGAAGCCGAGGAGAATGACACCCAGCGCCGCGTAGACAGGGGCGGCAATGCCGCCGAAAGCGGCGGCGACCGCCTCACGCGAGAACGGGCGGTCACCCGATCGGTAGATGCCGACGCAGGCGACGATCAAGCAAAGACCTGCCACGATCAGCGCGGCGGTAATCAGGACGGCGTATACCGCCCGTAGGATTTTTTTGGTTTTTTCGTTCATACGATTTCCTCCCGAAGGCGAAAAGTTCCAACCATCATTATACCACGGCAGTCAGCAAATGTAAATGGTGAAAAACGCGCACGAAAAATTACGGAAGAATTCAAAGAAATGCACAAAAAATACTTGCTTTTGCGCTTTAAATAAGGTATTATATAACTTGGTGTACTCTGGAAATATTTTAACCGTTTAAAAGAGTAAATTTAAGGGCGGTCAAGCCGCCGTGAAAGGAATCGATTATGAAGAATACATTCCGCAACAAAACGCTTCGCTCCGCTTTGGCGCTGCTGGTGGCGGTCGTTCTCCTGGTGGGAATGGTGCCGACTTCGCTGGCTGCAGGCGGCAAAGCGACCGTAACGGATCGCGTCGAGAACGGACTGTTCCAGAAGCTGGATGGGCTGAAGGTCGATTACAGCGACTACCTCAACAGCGACGTGGCGTTCCGTTTGCCGGATGGCGTGGCGACCGACGACGAGGTTTCGGTCATCATCACCGTCGGTCTGCCGACCGTGATGGATGCATACGATGCGACCGACAAGACGATGAGCCTTGCCGACTTCGTGTTGACCGACGAGGCGGCGGCGGTGTCGCAGGCGATCGCTGACCGCAAGGCGACCATTCTTGCCACGCTGGACGAGCAGGGTGTTGACTACACCGTCGGTGAGGAATACACGACGCTGTTTGCCGGCTTCGAGATCGTCATTAAGGCCGGCGACTATGCGGTCACCTGCCTGTCGCTCGGCAAAGGCGAAAAGGCGGTGCTCGGTGAGGAATATCGCTCCTGCGAAACCGAACTGGTCGAGAACGAAGTGGACGTGTACGAAACGGGTATCTTCAACAGCTCGGATTCCAAGTACGACGGCACCGGTATGGTGGTGGCGGTTCTGGACACCGGTCTGGACTCCAACCACACCGCGTTCTCTCCGTCCAACTTCACCTCGCAGAAGCTGGGTCTGACCTACAAGCAGGTCGCCGCGCTGCTGAAGGACACCAAGGCATACGAACTGGCTGAGGGTCTGACGGTGGACGACGTGTACATCAACGACAAGGTGCCGTTCGGCTACGACTACGCCGATAACGACCCCGACGTCTACTCCACCCACAACAACCACGGCACCCACGTGTCCGGCGTGATCGTGGGTAAGGATGACACCATCACGGGCGTGGCGCCCAACGCGCAGCTCGTTTCCATGAAGGTGTTCTCGGATATCGAAGACTCCGCCCGCAGCGCCTGGATCCTCGCCGCTCTGGAGGATTGCGTGGTGCTGGGCGTTGACGTGATCAATATGTCGCTGGGTACCGCCTGCGGCTTTGCTCACGAATCGGAGGAAGAACTGCTCAATGGCGTGTACGACCGCATCCGCAAGGCGGGCATCGCGGTGGTCTCGGCCGCTTCCAACAGCTACAACTCCTCCTACGGCTCCACCGCCAACGGCAACCTGCCGCTGACCTCCAACCCCGACAGCGGTACCATCGGCTCCCCCGGCAGCTACAACGGCGTGGTGTCGGTCGGCTCGGTCAACGGCGTGGAGACCCCGTACATCAAGTACGACAAAACCATCATCTACTTTGACGAGTCCAACACCAACGCCGGCAAGGAGAACAGCTTCTTCGACGCGCTGCTGGGCGACGCCGATTCGCTGAAAGCGGAATACGTCACCGTCCCCGGCGTCGGCCGTTCCGCCGACTATACCGGCCTGGACGTCAAGGGCAAGATCGCGCTGGTGCGCCGCGGCTCCAACACCTTTGAGGAAAAGGCGCTGATCGCGGAGGCGCAGGGCGCCATCGGCATTATCATCTACAACAACGTTTCCGGTGAGATCAAGATGAACGTCGGCGAGGCGAAGCTCGCTGTCTGCTCCATCTCGCAGGACGACGGTGAGCTGCTGGCCGCCAAGGCGAACGGCAAGATCACCATCAGCCGCGACCAGACCTCCGGTCCGTTTATGTCCGACTTCTCCTCCTGGGGCCCGACGCCGTCGCTGGGCATCAAGCCGGAGAT
>JAFOFS010000072.1 GCA_017387165.1 Clostridia bacterium | reverse complement strand
AGCTGATGCAAAAGCTCATCAAACAGCAGAATAAGCGCAACGAGGACAAAATTGCCGAATTGCAGAACTTTATTTCCCGTTTCTCGGCCAACAAATCCAAGTCCCGACAGGCGACCGCCCGTCGCAAGCTGCTGGATAAGCTGACCGTCGAGGAGATGCCGGCTTCTTCCCGCCGCTATCCGTGGATCGGCTTCGAGCTGTCCCGTGAGGCCGGCAAGGATATCCTTTCGGTCACCAACCTCACCAAAACGCTGGACGGTGTTCCGCTCTTTAAGGATCTGTCCTTCACCATCGCCAAAGGGGAGAAGGTCGCTTTCTTCGGCAACGAGCTCGCCCTGACGGCGCTGTTTAACATTCTGATGGAAGAAGACACCGCCGACTCCGGCAGCTTCAAATGGGGCGTGTCCATCACGCCGTCTTACTTCCCGCACGACAACACCAAGTATTTCGCCGGTCACACCGAGAATATCGTGGATTGGATGCGCCAGTACTCGCAGGATCAGACCGAAGCGTACCTCCGTGGCTTCCTCGGCCGTATGCTCTTCTCGGGTGACGCTGTGTATAAGCAGGTGCAGGTGCTTTCGGGTGGCGAAAAGGTGCGTTGTATGTTCTCCCGTATGATGCTGTTCCCGGCCAACTGCCTGGTGCTGGATCAGCCCACTGACCACCTTGATCTGGAATCCATCAGCGCCGTCAACGACGGCCTGACCGCCTTCCCGGGCAACGTGCTGTTTACCTCGCACGACTACGAGATTGTCAACACCGTGGCCAACCGCATCATCGAACTGCTGCCGGACGGCACGGTGCTCGATCGCAGCGGCAGCTACGAAGACTTCCTTGAGTGGCGCCGTAACCGCGTATAATAAGGTTATAAAAAAGCAAGGCGAACGCCTTGCTTTTTTCCTTTTTTTGGATTATACTGAAAACAGAGAGAAATTAGGCTTATCCGCACGAATAAGAAGCACGTCCGCTGTCTATATTCAAGTAGATGACCGAAAAAGGAGAAACGGTATGACCTGTGAAAAATGCGGCAAGAATGCCGCTACCACCCACATCACGCGTATTGTCAACGGTTTGCGTGCCGAGCAGCACCTTTGCGCCTCCTGCGCGCAAAAGCAAGGCGTCAGCACGCTTGATCTGACCGGTATGTGGAACGCGCTGTTCGCGGAGCCGTCCGACCGCGCCTTGGCGGATGCGACGCATTGCCCGACCTGCGGCGCCTCTCTGTCGGAGATTGCCCACCTCGGCCGTGCTTGCTGCCCGGATTGCTACGTCACCTTTTACGATCGCCTGCTGCCTGCCATCCGCCGCATCCACGGCAACGCAGGACACGCGGGTAAGACGCCGGCGCCGGTTGACCTCACCAAGCGTGCGGAAAAGCAGCTGGAGCAGCTGCGTGATCGCTTGGATGAAAAGCTGGCAGAACAGGCGTACGAAGAATGCGCCGCTCTGCGCGACCGTATCAAGACGCTGGAAAAGCAGCTTGGCTCGCATCCGGCGGTGCTGACCGACGGAACGGAAAAGGAGGACTGACCATGGAACATTGGATCTATGCAAACGGCGCGGATCGCGACGTCGTGGTCAGCACCCGTATCAGCTTTGCCCGTAATATCGCCGGACTGCCGTTTCCTGCGTCGATGACCGACGATCAACGCGCTTTGCTGATCGAAACGGTCGCCCCGTCCATTGAAGCGGAAAACCTCGCCCGCTGTCGCTGGGATGATCTCAGTCTTTGGGAACGTCAGGCGATGGTGGAACGCCGTCTGGTCAATCCGATCTTCGGAGCGGGGCAGACCAAGCGTGCGGTGTATGCCTCGGACGACGAATGCCTGGTGGTGGCGGTCGGTGGTCAGGATCACCTGAAACTGCAGGCGCTGGCCTCCGGCTTAGCGCTGGAGGAGGCGTATGCGCGTCTGGATGCGTTGGATACCGCGCTGGATGCCGCGCTGCACTTTGCGTTTGATTCCCGCCTCGGTTACTTGACGCAAAGCCCGTCCGACCTCGGCACGGCCATGCACGCTTCGGTTTATCTGCATCTGCCTGCGCTGCAGCAATCACGCTTTATCTACGAACTGGGCAATACGGTGTCAAAACTGGGATTGTCGCTGACGAGCGTATACGGTGAAGCCGGCAAATCGGGCTGCAGCCTGTACCAGCTTTCCAACCGCGTCACCCTCGGAATTACCGAGCAGGCCGCGATCAGCAATTTGGCGAGCTTCGCCCGACAGATTGTACGGCAGGAACGCTTGGCGCGGGAAGAGCTGCGGACACAACCGACCTTGGAGGACCGCGTGTGGCGGTCGTACGGACTGATGAAAAACGCTCGTCTGCTGCCGCTGGACGAATGCCGCACGTTGTGGTCGAACGTCCGCGTCGGCGCGGCGATCGAGATGCTTCCCGACCTGTCGCTGGCAACGGTGGATGCGTTGCTGTTGGCGGTTGGCGGTGCGACGGTGATGAGTATTGTCGGTAAGAAATTGGATCAAACGGAATTGGACAAAGAGAGAGCCACCATCGTTCGTGAAAGGGTGTAAGCTTTATGTACCAGTTTAAGGGGTTCGCGCCGAAGGCCGGGCAGTCGCTGTGGGAAGCGATCCGCCTTGCGGAGGAAATGGGACATACTTATATCGGTACGGAACACATAGTCGGCGGACTTTTGCGGGTGGAGGACAGCATCGCAGCGATGCTCCTCCGCTCGCTGAATATCCACCGACAAGAATGGGAAAAAATGATCGGCGAGTTGGAAGGACGCGGGACACCCTGCGCACTGACACCCGCCGATTTTTCACCCCGCGCCAAAACGCTGCTGGAGGCCGCCAAGCAAAACGCACGCGGTCGCGTCGGTGCGGGAGCGGCAGGGACGGAAGACCTGCTGGCGGCGTTGGCAGGGGATCCGGCGTGCGTCGGGATGCGGCTGCTGGCCGCTCGGCAGGTGACCACGGCCATGCTGCAGGCCAAACTGACGGTGGAATCCCGTGATAAATCGGGGGAGAAGAACAAAAAAACGGCGGTGTTGGCGCAGTACACCCGTGATCTTACTGCGCGAGCGAGCGAAGGGCATCTGGATCCGGTCATCGGACGGGATAAGGAAATCGACCGCGCTGTGCAGATCCTCTGCCGCCGCACCAAGAACAATCCCTGCCTGATCGGCGAACCCGGAGTGGGCAAAACCGCCATCGCAGAGGGATTGGCAGAACGGATCGTTTCGGGACGCGTTCCGGAGGAACTGCGGCACAAACGTCTGCTGTCACTGGATCTGACCGCCATGGTAGCCGGTACCAAATATCGCGGAGATTTTGAGGAACGGGTGAAGCAGCTGATCGCGGAAACGATTGCCGACGGACAGGTGGTGTTGTTTATCGATGAAATGCACACCTTGATCGGCGCCGGCGCGGCAGACGGTGCGGTGGATGCCGCCAATATTTTAAAACCGGCTTTGGCACGGGGGGAACTGCAGGTCATCGGCGCTACGACTCGCGCCGAATACCGGAAATACGTGGAGAAGGATGCGGCGCTGGAACGCCGCTTTCAATCCATCCCCGTTGACGAGCCGAACGAGCAGACCACGTTGGCTATTTTACAAGGACTCCGCCCGCATTACGAGCGCTTTCACGGCGTCCGTCTGCCGGACGAATCGCTGGAAGCCGCCGTTCGCCTTTCGGTTCGCTACGTTGCCGACCGTTTTCTGCCGGATAAGGCGGTGGACGTGATGGATGAGGCCGCCTCCAAGGTAAAGCTGTCCGGCTTTACAGAGAAAACGGAGCATTGGTGTTCTTCTGCTGTCGGCCATCCCGTTGTTACGCCGATCGATATGGCGGAGGTGGTGTCCTCCTGGACGGGAATCCCCGTCGGTCAACTGAGTGAGGCGGAAAGCGACCGTTTGCTGCAGTTGGAGGAAGCCCTCCACCAACGTCTGATGGGGCAGGAACGGGCGGTGGAGGCGGTTGCCCGTGCCGTTCGCCGCGGTCGTGCCGGCTTGCAGGAGCCGGACCGCCCGATCGGTTCGTTTTTGTTTCTCGGCCCAAGCGGCGTGGGAAAAACCGAGTTGAGCAAGGCGTTGGCGGAGGTGCTGTTTGGGGATGAACACAGCCTCATTCGCCTCGATATGTCGGAATATATGGAAAAGCAGGCGGT
>JAFOFS010000071.1 GCA_017387165.1 Clostridia bacterium | reverse complement strand
GTTCCCACGCCGTACACCACCGCATCGGTGCTGTGCATCGACAACTATGAAACCCGCTTGGATAACGGCTCCGGCGGTTACGGTGCGGCGGACATTTCCGCGCAGGGCAACGGTGGCTGGTACTACCTGTACGCCGACGACCTGACCGCGATCACCGCGGCCGACCACCGCGATATGACCGCTCTGACCACCGCGCTGGATGCCGCAGCGGCGATCACCGACTTGAGCGGCTACACCGCCGACTCGGCGGCGGCGTTTGCCGCCGCTCTGACCGCCGCGCAGGCGATCACCGAGTCCAATACGCAAGACGAGATCGACGCGGCAGCCGCGGCGCTGACGGCGGCGATCAACGGTCTGACCGAGGATATTCCTGAGCCTCCGCTGCCCACCGAGGATCCGAACGATCCGACCGTGGCGCTGCAGTTTACCGAACAGCCGATGACCTACGACGCGACCCTTTCGGGCTGGACGGCCGATGCGGATAACAACTGCGTCACCTATCCGTGGGCGTCGGTCTCGCTGAAACAAAACGGCAAGACCGCCATCCGCAAATTCGTCGCTCCCGTCGCGGGTGACCTCATCCTCAAATGGGGCAACGGCATCGCGGTGAGCAAGGGCTCCGCCAATTTCGTCATCACCGACGAATTCGGCAAGATCCTGTACGGCAAGCAGACGCTGACCGCCGGTCAGGCGCACGTCCTCGACTTCGTGATCGAGAAGGTCGAAGCCGGCGACACCTTCTACTTCGTGGTGTACAACCACACGGTAGACGGCGCGGAGACCTCCTTCCATTCGGCGGTCAACATCGACAGCACCTCCTGCGCCGAGAACGGCAACTTCTATAACTCCGCGAACACGCAGGGTGCCGGCGGCTGGTATTACGTCTACGCCACCGACATCACCGAGGTCAAGAAATCCGCGTATAAGAGCTTTGTGGCGCTGGACGCGCAGATCGCCGCAGCCGAGGCCATTTCCGCCGACCTGCTGGCGCTGTACGACGAGACCGCCGTGGCGGCGTTTGCCGCCGCGCTGGAAACCGCGAAAGCGCTGACCGACGCCAACACGCAAGACGAGATCGACCTCGCGACTGCGGCGCTGGAAATTGCCATCAAGGCGCTGGTGCCGAAGTCCACTCCGGCGGACGTCAACAAGGTGACCTTCACCGAAAAACCGCTGACCTTTGACGCGGCGCTCGGCTACTGGACGACGGCAGACGACCCTGCCTGCATCCTCACCGCTCCGCTCAACTACGCCACTCCCGTGATGACCGGCAACACGGCGGTTGTCCGCAAACTGATCGTTCCGCAGGATGGCACGCTGGAACTCAAGTGGGGCAACGGCGTGTATATCGACAACACCTCCGGCCTGTACACCGGCGCGACGGCGGAATTCGTCATCGCGGATAAAAACGGCCGCATCCTGTATCCGCAAGACGGCGGCGCTGCCAAGATCACCGAGGGCACTCCGCTGGTGCTCGACGAAGCGCTCGGCAGCTTCAAGAAGGGTGACGCGGTGTATTTCATCACCTACAACCCCTCGAAAGAATACGTTCCGGTGGTGTACAACTTCGCCGTGATGTTAAACGGCGCCACCTCGCTGCAAAACGCGGGCGGCAGCCTGTACGGCACCGCCGACGAGCAGGGCAGCCTGTGGTACTTCGGCTACGCCGACGACCTTGCGTTCTCCAAGGCGACCTTTGACGCCGACGACGATCAGCAGGGCGAAGGCGATTCCGACGCCACCCCCGACGCGCCGAATACGGGCGACAGCCATGCGCTTGTGTGGGCGGCAATTCTCTTGGTTCTCTCTGCATCGGTGTTGATGCTGACTTTCCGCAAAGGAGAAATGAGACAATGAAAAGAATGAAAAAGATTCTGACGCTGACGGCCGGACTGGCGATGCTCTTTAGCCTGTTCCTCGCCACCGGTACGCTGCAGCTGACCTCCTCCGCCGAATCCACCAAAACGTGGGTGGATTTCGAGCCGCAGTTGCTCACCGAATATTCGTCCTATGGTAGTTCCTTTGGCGAATGGGGTGCTCAGGCTGAAACCGGACTTTCTTTAAACTATTTGGCGGTTGGTCCTCAGATTCAGCGTGTTCACACCAATGGTTATGCGGCTATTCGTCGATTTGATTCGACGATCAGCGGTAATTTCTATTTGGAACAGTATTCCGGCAATGCGGTTATTTCCGTGACCGGCGGCAGCAATGGTGATTCCATCAAGTTCGGTATTTTTAATGAGAAATACGAGATGGTCTGGCCGACCACAGGCGATTGGTTTACCGCTGTGAAAGGTGAAACTTTTGACGGTTATATCGAAGCACCGATTACCGCCGGCGGTTCGTTGTACTTTATCGCCGTCTCTCCGTCTTCTCCGTCGCTTTCGTTGAATCTGTATGGTATCGGACATATCTCTTCCAAACCTAAGGAAACGCTGGGATATTATGGTAAGCAGATTCATTCCAGCGCCTATCTTTGCGGCGGCAAAATGAGCACGCAGGGTGTTGCCGGTACGCACGACGTCGGTAAGTGGTACTATATGTACGCACCGTCGGTCGAGCTGACCACCGCCGACCCGAATGCTTGTGCCGATGAGGGCAAGGGCGAGTACACCGTCGATTACAACGATACGTTGGTGCCGATGCACAAGATTTCTGCGGACAATAAGGATCCGAATACCGCTTGGCTGGGCGATGGCGCTTACAACCAGACGGTTTTTGCCAGCGGTCTGGGCGTCTATTTTGGCGGCCTGAATCATACCTTTGTCGTTCGCTATACCCCCTCCGGCCCCGGTGACTTCAAGATCGGCTACGCCGGCGTTGAGTTGAGAAACAGTTGGACGGCAGGCACCGGTATCGATTTCTGTATCGTGGATCAAAACGGCAAGGTGGTTTATCCGGAATCCGGCGGCCCTGTCGAATTGCGTGCCGATTCGGACGATCCCTATGCGATGTCTACGGCGATGGGGTACTACCAGTCCAATATGCAAGTGGGCGAATATTTGGATTTCGTGTTCATTCCGCGCGGCGCACTGGCTGCCAATTATGCGAAATATGTGTATATGGCCGGTAGTTTCAATCACCCGAGTGCGACTGCCAGCGGCAACCGCATTGACTCCAGCGGGCGTCTGTTCCTTGCCAACAGTGAAGAACAGGGCAGCCGTAACATTCAGATGTTCACGGCTTCCAACGTGACGGTCAACAAGGTTGTGGATGGCGCCTGGGAGGAATTCGTGCAGTTGGATTCCGCTCTGTCGGCGGCTCCCGCCACCGTGGAGGGCTGGGTCAATATTCCCACTGCCGTTCCCGACTGGAAAACCGGCACCATTCTTTCGGATATGAGCGGTGCCGACGAGAACGGTCTGTCGGTGATGATGGATACCTTTGGTCATCCCCGCTTTGTGAGCGGCAACGTGGATTGGACGGTTGAATCGGTCGATCTGCGTACCGGTGAATGGCAACACGTTGCTTTCACTGTCGATACCGCCAACGCCACCGCTACGTTCTATCAGAACGGCGTGGCGGTCGCCACCACCGCTTTGGCGGCGGATGCGGCACTTGCCGTGACCGACCGTGCCGCGGTGATCGGCAATAATCCGCGTTACGCTTCCACCACCGCTTACCATGGCGCGATGAAAAAACTGGCTCTGTACGCCGACGTTCGCACCGCGGACGAGATCGCCGCGGATATGACGGCGGTATCTGCATCTGCCGATAATTTGATCGGTTACTGGGTCTTGAACGGTGTGTACACGGATAAGTCTTCTGCGAAGAACAACGGCAAATTGACCACTGTCAATTCCATTTGGTATGAGGATGGCAGCCTTGCCGATGCGGAAGAGGGCGAGTACACCATCATCCACGTGGGTGACAACCAGGTTATCACCGATTTCTACCGTGGTGGTTATCAGAAGATTACCGAGTGGATCGCCGCCAACGCGGAGCGCCTGAACGTGCAGATGGTGATCAACTCCGGTGACTTGGTCAACTACGCCAACTATGAAGCCGGCAAGACCACCAACGACCAATGGAAAGATGCGGTCGCGGGTATGAATATCCTGAAAAACGCAGGCATTCCGTACGTGTATGCCCCCGGTAACCACGAGTATGCGAGTTCCGGAACGTCCGTGCCGCGTACCAGCTACGAGTTTAACGATCACTTCAAGATCGAGGAGCACTTGGTGCAGGGCACCGGTCAGGCTAACGAGACCAAACTTATTTATGCCTATCCGGGTACCCAGCGCATCGACAGCGAGGCTGACCTGACTTTACTGGAAAACAACACCACCGGTGTCACCGTTTATGGCGATACCTACGTGGAGGGTATGGAAAGCGCGTTCTATCTGGCTACCCTCGGCGGCAAGCAGTACATTATCCTGGCGCTGGAGGTACAGCCGCGCTTTGCAGTCACCGAGTGGGCATCCGCCATTCTGAAGCAGTTGGAGGACGAATTTGCAGAAGCCGGCACGGAGGTCACCACCATCGTGGTGACTCACGATTACCTCTCTAACTACGGTCATCTGGAATCGGCTTTCAACTCCTGCTTTGATGCGGCCGACCGGAAAATTTCGCACACTGCCGCCAGCCTCTATTCGGACTTCATCAGCCAGTTTGAGAGCATTCAACTGGTGCTGTGCGGTCACGTGGCGACCGGTATTGCCACCCGCACCGATATCGGTGTCAAGGGTAACAAGATTACCACCATTATGAACGACCAGTCGTACGAGGGTAACGGCGGTGAGGGCAACATTCTGCTGCTCCGCTACCGCGCCGACGGCACGATGGTCAAGGCGGAATATTACTCCCCGATTCTGGAGAAATACTACGTCCCGCAGTACCAGTTTGATTTTGATACCTCAGCGGAGGATGAATTGGTACTGAATATGGCAAGTATGAAGCAGATGACCTATGCTCGTAATGATGCGGTATGGTTTATTTCCTCGAATGACCAAGGCGCTGCTCGTCCTTACGTTACGCATAATACTTGGTCGACGGTTGGCGATTATGTGGCAGTAAAGGCTTATGAGGCACAACATTCCGGAACGATGACCTTCGAACTGGCGGTTATGACTCAGCAAAACGATTTGCAAATGATGGTGTGTAAAGAAGATGGTACAATTCTGTGGCCGTCGACCGGCATCTGGACGACGCCGAAGCCGAGCAGTACGCGTACCATTACCTGTGAAATTGAAGCAGGAGAGAAAGTCTTTGTTTGCGCCCGTCATCCGGATACAAGCACTACAAGTCGCCAGCCGGTTTACGGTGAAATCCGCAGTGGTAAGATTGTAGCAAACGGCGAAACTCTTGAGACGTTTGCTTTGGGATACAACACCGCTACGATGGGCACCACAGCCGGCACCGGCGGTTGGTATGCCTACTATGCGAATGTTTCGCAATTGACTCTCGTTCCGCGTACCAACACCGTCACCTACGGTGTGGACGGTGAGGGCGGCACCTTGAGCGCCAGCACCGGCGGTACCAAGTACGATACCTATTGCGCTGTTCCGACCGGTGGCACCGTGCGCTTCACCGCGAAGCCGGCTGTCGGCTACCGCATCGTCGGTTACTACGTGGACGGCGCGTATTACAAGAGCACCAAGCGCATCCTCTGCATGCCGATGATCGAGCGGGATATGGACGTCAAGGTGGTCTTTGAGAAGATTCCGCTGGAGGGCGATGCCAACGGCGACGGTATCGTGGACGTGCTGGATGCCGTGTTCCTGAAGGTCAACGTCGCGTCCGAGACGCCGTTTGAAAACGCACCGCTTTGCGACCTGGAGGATGAGATCCCCGCCGCGCTCGGTGTGGACGTGTTGGACGACAACGACGTGAAAGCCTTGCGCAAAAAGATCCTGAAAAAGTAAAAAAAGCATTCCCTCCCCGCGGCTGCGGCCGCGGGGAGGGAGAACGCGCAGACCGCTGCGCGAAAAAATGGGGGAACCAATTATGGCAAGACAGTTTTTGAGATCGACCTACAACATTTCGATCGACCGCGATGACGGTCCTTCGGCCGAACGCGTAAACGACGGCGGCGCTTCAGAGGGCGTCTTCGTTGACGGCAACACCACCAAACAGGCGTGGATCGCGGTCCATCAGCTGACCGCTGCCGAAACGGTGACGGTGGTTGTCGGGGAGAGTATGCGTGAGGCGTATACGCAGCGCGGCGCGCTGTATGCGTTGACCGATTCCTACGGCCGTGTGTTGATCTCGAACGAAACGGAAGAGCAGACGGTGACCGTCTGCGGTCCGCTCTCCTGGATCTCCTGCCGCTTTGACGCAGGGGAAGAACTGCCCGCCGATCTGTCGGTGAAGGTCAGCGACGGCGATGCCGTCTTGTGGGAGCAGCATTGGGAAAATGCCGCTCCGTCCGATCTGAATCGATCGGGTCTTACGATGGAGAAGGTCAACCGTTTGGATCGGTTGGCAGATCTGTCCTCTTACATTGAAAACGATCGGTTGGATGCGATGCGTTGCGGCTTTGCCGACAAGGACGGCCACATTGACAACGTGGTGTTCCGCGCCGCTGCGATGACCGCCGCCGCCTACGGCGCCCGTCTGGTCATCCCGACCGCTACTTATTATTTGACCGCTGATGCGGACAGCCCCTACGGTATCGATTTCTCCTTTGCCCGTCCCCACGGCCTGTATCTGGACGGTCAGGGCAGCACCATTTGGATGACCGATAACTTCAAGGGCGGCTTCTGCTTCATCGGCTGTCTGAATATCACGGTGGAAAACCTCGTACTCGACTACGTCCGTGAGCCGTGGGTGCAGGGTGAGGTCACCGCGATTGACCCCGAAACCCAGAGCTTCCGCTTGCAGCTGGACGCGGACTACACCATGTTTGAGGATCCGCGGTTCCACGAAACCATCGGCGCTCATTTCGGTACGGTGCGTAACCGCGAAGAGCCGATCTATCTGTCGGCGAACGCGCTGTATTATTTCTTCTTAAAGAGCGTCACCAAGGCGGCCGACCGCCTGTACGACGTGGCGCTGTCCGAGGTTACCCCGATGGTCGGCACCGAGATCACCCTCGGGGACAAGCTGCTCATCAACAACCGCGTGGGCTGTAATATGTCCATGTTCGATATTCGCCGCTGCAGCGACGTCACGCTGCGCCACATCACCATCTACACTTGCGCCTGCACCGGCGTGGTCGGCAGTCAGATGGTCGGACCGGTGACGGTGGACGACTTCCGTATGACCTATCGTCCGGGCAGCAATCATTGGATCACCGCCACCGCCGACGGCGTGCATATTCAGGGCGGTCCCGGCGCGGTGACGCTGGTCAATTCCGCTTTTGTGGGTCTGCTGGACGATGCGATGAACCTGTATCAGTGGCGTTCGCTGGTGGATACGGTGCTGGCGGACGATCTGGTGGTGCTGGGCACCGACGGCGGCGCGATGCCGGTGGTGGGGGACACGATGGAATTTTTCGATACGGTCACTCAGCAGCTGCTCGGTGTGAGCCGTATTGCGGCGATCACCGACGTCAGCGGCGAAGGACCGCATCAGCGCGGCACGCTCCATCTGGAAACGCCGATCAAGGGAATGAGCGGCAAGGAGGCTTCCGTCCCGACGCAGGGCTATCTGCAGCGGCACGAATTTGCCGGCTCGGTCATTCGGAACAATCTGTTTAAGAATCTGCGCGGTCGCGGTCTGGTGCTGCACACCACCGACACGCTGATTGAGAACAACCGCTTCGAAAACATCAGCAACCACGGCATTCACGGCTGGTACGGCTATCAGGAGGGTCTGCGTATCCGTCGGATGACCGTCCGCAACAACCATTTCGAAAACGTCGGCTACTACAAGCGCGAAGCGCTGCAGGACGCCACCGGCGTGATCTCCATTCGCCTGGACAACAGCGAGGCGACGGTGCAGTCCACGCAGACGGTGTTCCACGAGGACGTGACGGTGGAAAACAACGTCATCAAGGCGTTCCACGGCTGTGCGATCAACCTCGGCAACGTCAAGGGTGCTGTCATCGAAAACAACGAGGTGTCGCTGGATATCGACGCGCCGCGCTTTGCGGGCGAATGCGGCATCAAGGTTTCCTATTGCAACGGCGCAACCGTCCGCGGCAACCGCCTGAGTAACGCCTGCGGTGACGTGTGGCCGCCGCTGACGCTGCACGACAACGTCGATTGCGTGACGGAAGACAACCACTATTGCTGACGCGAAGGAGAAGCAGAATGAAGATCATCGAAAAACTGACGGCGAAAAGCCGCGATAATTTTGGCAACCGCTCGCCCGTGATTGCGTTTTTGGGGGACAGCGTCACCCAGGGCTGCTTTGAGATTTACCGCGACGGCGAATGGATCCGTACCGTGTTCGATACCGAAAGCGGATACACCGAAAAGACCAAGGAAATCCTGCGGATGCTGTATCCCGAGACCTCCGTTTCGATCATCAACGCCGGTATCAACGGCGGCAGCGCGAAAAACGGCTTGGAGCGCTTGCAACGGGACGTGCTTTCGCACGATCCCGATCTGGTGGTGGTGTGCTTCGGCTTAAATGACTGCAACGACGATTCGGTTGAGGCGGCGGACTACAAGGCGTCGCTCAAGTCCATCTTCGCGCAGTGCCACGCGGCGGGCACCGAGGTCATCTTTATGACCCCGAATATGATGAACACCTACGTCGGTCATACCGTGACCGATGATTTCGCCAAGACGCTGGGCGCGCTGTTTGCCGAGCGTCAGAACAACGGCTATTTCGACGGTTTTATCGCCGCCGCCCGTGAGGCGTGCGCCGAGGAAAACGTGCCGCTCTGCGATTGCTACAAGCGTTGGCAGGATATGTATGCGCAGGGGGTGGACACCACCGCTCTGCTGTCCAACGGGCTCAATCACCCGACCCGTGAGATGCACGCGCTGTTTGCGTGGGAATTGGTGCGTACAATGTTTGACAACTGACGGAGGACCCGTTTATGCAACCTTTCAAGCGTGCTGCCAAGATCTGGATGGATGCGGCGGAGCAAGTGAACGTTTACGTGGATTTTTGCGATACCTTTGCGGTGACCGATACCGCCGAAGCGGTTGTGCTGACCATTTCGGCGGACAGCAATTATCTGGTCACCGTGAACGACCATGTCGTGGGCAGCCTGCAATACGCCGATTTCCCCGACTACAAGGTATACGACACCTACGACCTGACCCCGTACGTGCAGGCAGGCGAAAACCGCTTGCTGGTGACCGGCTATTGTCAGGGAGAAAGCTCGCTGGTCTACCGCCAAGGCGAGGCCGGCGTGCTGTACGAGGTATCGCAGGGGGAAGCGGTGCTGTGCTTCAGCGGTGCCCACACACTCTGCCGTCCGAACAGCGGTTACCGCAGCGGCGAGATGGAGCGCATCACGATGCAGCTCTCCTTCTCCTTCCGCTACGATGCGGCGGCGGCCGAGCGACCGCTGCCGTGGCGTCCCTGCGCGGTGCGTGAGGGTTATGCACGGTTGTATCCGCGTCCCGTGTCCCGTCTGAAAGTGGAAGAACGCCCGACCGTCAAGTTGGCGGCACAGGGCGTGTATCACCTGCCGTCCGACGGCGAGTTGCCGTGCGGCGAGTATATGAAGCAGACCGCGCTGGTATCCTTGAGCCAGACGGATATGGGCTTTGACCTGTCCCGTCTGACCCTGCCCGTTGCCGAGGGGCTGACCCTTTCGTCCGACGGCGGTGACGGCGTGTTCGTGCTGATCGACCTGCTCCGTGAGGAGGCAGGTCTGCTGGAACTGGATTTTGATCTGCCTGCCGAGGGTGACGTGTATATCGGCTTCGGTGAGCAGCTGGATAATTTGCGTGTGGCAACCGCCATTGACGGCCGTCAGCTGGCGGCGGTGTACCGCGCTAAGGCAGGGCGAAACCGTTTTATCCACCGCTTTAAGCGGTTGGCGGGACGGTATCTGCAGCTGCATTTCCCCTCGCATCGGGTAACGCTGTACTATGCCGGTCTGCGACCGGTGAAGTATCCGCTTGCCGATCGCGGCGGTCTGGTGTGTGCGGATAAGCTGCACAGCCGCATTTACGAGGTGGCGAAGCACACGTTGCAGCTGTGTATGCACGAGCATTTCGAGGATTGCCCGTGGCGTGAGCAAGCGTTGTACGCGATGGACTCCCGTATCGAGATGCTGTGCGCCTACCGCGCCTTTGCGGATACCGACTTTGCCAAGGCGAG
>JAFOFS010000070.1 GCA_017387165.1 Clostridia bacterium | reverse complement strand
CTCTCATATAACTATGGTATTATACCACAGTTTCCCACAATACGCAAGGTGTTTGCAAGAAAATTTCGCAGATTTGCTTAATCATCCGCCTGTATAAAATCGGTTCGGATGGCGCCTTTCCCCTCAGGCGGCATCCTCCCACGCGAGCAGCAGATCGACGCAGCGACCGTAGCTGTACACGCCGTCCGCCACCCCCTGTGAGGTGATGAAGCCGTCGTTGACCGCGTCGGATACCTCCTGCACCGGTCCCTCAAACTGTTGCCAATACTCGTTTTGCGCGATCAGGTCGCGGCGCATACCATCCCCCACGAGAGCGGATATCGTCGCCGCCTTGTCCGCGTCCAGCGCATACAGCGCGTTGCTGCAATAGATGTAGCCCATATAATAGCCGGAATAGCGATAGGCAGCATCGGGATGATGAATCGCCGCCAGATAGCCGAAGAAATTGCACTCGTCCTCCCGGGCGAAGCCGCGGGTATGCGCCAGCTCGTGGCAGGCGGTAAACGGCACGCACCACGCCGGCTGATCGACGTTGACGTTTGCCTCCGCCAACAGCGGAAAATACATCCCCGAAATGCCGGTATACGACCACCAATGGGACAGCAGCACCGGTTTGACGCGGTTGGTCGCTCCCCGCAGGAACGGATAGGTATCGTCCAGGCGGCGATAGCCTTCTCCGGCAGCAGTCAGATCCACCATCACGGCGGCGGTGCCGTCGGGATTTTCGGGGAGTGTTTCACGCAGGCGGTTTCCCTCGGTCGCCATCTTGACGCACAGCGCCGCCAGCGCATCAGCGGAATGCGGCGTCACGGTCAACCCCATCAATTCGGCGGCCGGGCGGCGGTAAAAATTGACCCCGTGCAGCAGCATATACAGCAGCAGACCGATCGCAATCACCCAACAAAGAACGCGCACCAGCCGATACGCCGAGGCGCGGCGGCGGCAGCAGCGCACGATCGCCACGATCAGCCACACGACCGCCGTCGGGATGCCGAGCACCACCAGACATTCGGTCAGCGAAAACGGCAGCCATTGCAGCGGCCAGCCGAGCGCCACCGACAGCACGCGAAAAATGCCGCCGGTCATTGCCGTTTCGGTAAACTGCGGCGCGATCGGCAGCAAAAGATACAGCCCTGCCGCCACCGCCAGCGGCAGCAGAGCCATGCCGAGCCCCAGCCATTTCCGTCGTGTCATACCCAACTCCTTTTAGCAAAACTCCCACCGCACAAGCGGTGGGAGTGGATGAATTTACAGTTGATCGAGAGCCTGCTTGATATCCGCGATGATATCCTCGGCATCCTCGATACCGACCGAAAAACGCACCAGATCGGCGCCGACGCCTGCGTCGGCCAGCTGCTGATCGTTCATCTGGCGGTGGGTGGTGGAGGCAGGATGCAACACGCAGGTACGCAGATCCGCCACGTGGGTCGCGATCGCGGCCAGCTTGAGCAGGCCCTGGAACTTGCTCGCGTTTTCGCGACCGCCCTTGACACCGAACGAGATGACACCGCAGGTGCCGTTCGGCATATACTTGTGCGCCAGCGCGTAGCCGGCGTTATCCGGCAGATCGGGGTAGGTCACCCAGGTAACACGCTCGTCCTGCTGCAGGAACTGCGCCACCTTCATCGCGTTTTCGCAATGGCGCGGCATACGCAGGTGCAGCGTGTCGATGCCCTGCGACAGCAGCCACGCGTTGGTCGGCGACGGCGACATACCGAGGTCACGCATCAGGTGGGTGCGGCACTTGGTGATATACGCCGCCTTGCCGAAGCTCTCGGTATAGGTGACGCCGTGGTAGGTCTCGTCGGGGGTGGTCAGCTCCGGATACTTACCGGCAGCCTCCCAGTCGAAATTGCCGCTGTCAACGATAATACCGCCGAGCGAGGAGGCATGACCGTCGAGGTATTTGGAGGTGGAATGCACCACGATATCGGCGCCCCACTCAAACGGGCGGCAGTTGATCGGGGTCGGGAAGGTGTTATCCACGATCAGCGGCACCTGATGCGCATGCGCCACGCGGGCAAAGCGCTCAATATCCAGCACGTCCAGTGACGGGTTGGAAAGGGATTCGCCAAAGACCAGACGGGTGTTTTCGCGGAAAGCCGCGTTCAGCTCCTCCTCGGTCGCATTCGGAGACACGAAGGTGCAGTCGATGCCCAGCTCCTTGAGCGTCTTGTAGAACAAATTGAAGGTGCCGCCGTACACCGCCGACGAGCTGATGATGTGGTCGCCTGCGTGGGCGATGTTGACGATCGCCATGGTGGTGGCCGCCTGACCGGCAGAGGTCATCACCGCGCCGACGCCGCCCTCCAGCGCCGCCACCTTACGCTCCACCGCGTCGGTGGTCGGATTGGCCAGACGGGTGTAGAAAAAGCCTTCCGCCTTGAGGTCGAACAGGTCACCCATCTCCTCGGCGGTCTCGTAACGGAACGTGGTGCTCTGATAGATGGGAAGCACACGCGCCTCGCCGCTCTTCGGCTCCCAGCCTTCCTGAATGCACTTGGTACCCAAGCGCCAATTTTTGTTACCCATAAACGCATTCTCCTTTTCGCAAATGGAATTACCTTTATAGTATACCACAGGATTTTCGCTCACGCAACGGT
>JAFOFS010000069.1 GCA_017387165.1 Clostridia bacterium | reverse complement strand
TTTTTGTTTTGCCGTAAGCGCTTTGACGGCGCGTCTCGGACGGTGCGACACGGGGATTTTTCCGCCGCCGAAAAAGAGAACGGACGCCCCGTTTCTGCACATATGTGGCCGGCAATGTCAACCAAATGTATAATTATCGTTGTAATAAAATTAAAAAGCTATTGACGCGCACGCGAAACTGTGATAAGATATCACCGATAATGCGAAAGTATCCCCTTGAGGCTTTGACGCGTTAAAGGGGTAAAATCAGGAGGCAATTATGAAAAAACGTGTGTTATCCGTAGTGTTGGTGCTGGCGCTGCTGCTTTCGATGGCGGCGGTGCTGGGCGGCTGCAAAAAAGGCGGCAGCGGCGGTGGTGCGGCGGCCATCGGCGGCGGTACCAACTACACCGTGACGGTCAAGACCGCCGGCGGTATGGCGATGGAGAAGGTGGCGGTGTACGTCTACACCGACGATTCGCTCTCCGACCTCATTCTCTTCAAGGAGACCGACGCCGAGGGCAAGGTGACCTTCGACCTCGCGGCGAGCGACAAGTACGCCATCACGCTGTCCGGCGCTCCGAAGGGCTACAAGGTCGAGAAAAGCTACAAGTTTGCCGGTACCTCGGCGCTGATCACCCTGACCTCGTCGCTGATTGCAGGGGAGAGCCTTGCCGGCGCGACTCTCGGTCTCGGTGACGTGATGTACGATTTCGAGGTTACCACCCCCAAGGGCGAAAAAGTGGTGCTTTCCGAAATGCTGAAGGAGAAGAAGATGGTGCTCATCAACTTCTTCTACACCACCTGCGGTCCTTGCGCCAACGAGTTCCCGTATATGCAGGAAGCGTACAACGAATGGAAGGACAGCGTCGGCATCATTGCCATCGATCCGCTGGACGGCCAAAACGTGGAAACCTTCCAGAATCAGATGGGTCTGACCTTCCCGATGGCCGGCTGCCCGGCGAGCTGGAGCACCACCTTCGGCGTCACCGGTTATCCGACCTCCATCGTGGTGGATCGCTACGGTGTCATCTGCCTCATTGAGGTTGGCGGCTTGACCAGCACCCGTCCGTTTGTTTCGATGTTTGAGCATTTTTCGGCGGAAAAGTACGAGCAGAAGATCTTCCAAAACGGTCTGGCTGACCTGGTGACCAACGTCAAGCCGAACGTGACGATGGACGATCCGGCGGACATCGCGGCGGCGATCAATGCCGACGGCGCGCCGATCACCTACCGTGCCGAGGAGGGCGAGGACGCCGAGTATGCGTGGCCGTTTATCCTTGCGGAGAAGGACGGCAAGAAGTGCATCAAATCCTCCAACAAAGAGATCGACAACTCCTTTGCGATCATCTACGCCGACGTGGAACTGAAAAAGGGCCAGGCGGTCGGCTTTGATTACATCTGCTCGTCCGAGTGGGCCTCCGACGTGTTGGTGGTCATCGTGGACGGGGAGGATATTTTCCAGATCTCGGGCGCCGACGAGGAGGAGGAGTGGACCTCCTGCTACCCGTGGGTTGCCACGAAGGACGGCACGTATGAGGTGGCGCTGTGCTACCTGAAAGATGAGTCGGATAAGGCGGGCGAGGATACCGTCTACATCCGCAACTTCCGCGTGGTGGATGAGGACGACATCGACGTCGAGACCTACATTCCGCGTCTGGCTGCCAGCGAAAACGAGGACGGCAGCTTCAGCTACGTCAGCGTGGTGTACAACAGCAACGACGGCTACTACCACGTCGGCAGCGCCAACGGTCCGTTGCTGCTGGCCGACCTGATGGGCTACACCCTCTTCAACGAGGAAGAAAGCGTCTACGAGATTGCGTACGACGGCGGCTTCAAAGAGGGCAACAAGAACTACTACGACGACATTCTCAAATATTTCAATTGCTGCTCCAACTCGTCGCTCAACGGCGTGACCTCGGTCAACAAAGAGCTGGCCGATCTGCTGAAGAAGTTTGGCAAGATCGCCGGCTTTGACGAGGACGAAAACGAATGGCTGAAGATCTGCAAGTACTACCAGAACTACGGCACGAGCAAGCAGCTGGAAGACCCGATCAAGGGTCTGATGCCGTTCTCGGCGTACGACGCGAAGCTCGGCAAAAACGTCAGCACCAACTATTTCTACTATAACCGCGTCATTATGCCTCGCGGTCTGCTGGCGGAGTTCATCCCCTCCACCTCCGGCGTCTACCGCATCACCTCCCGCAGCGAATCGACGCAGGGCGTTGACGGCTGGATCTTTGACGAAAACCGCAACGAGCTGCTCGCCTACGAAATGGATGAGCGTATGTACAACGACGACAAGAACGTGTCGATGGTTTTCTATATGGAAGCCGGCAAAAAGTATTACATCGACATCGCGTTCTGGGATGTGTACGAGGAGGGCTACATCTACTACGATATCGAGTACGTGGCGTCCAGCTATGAGCTGTTCCGTCTGTGCTCGCCGGGCTACTTCACCTATGACAGCAACGCGACCGGCGATGCGATGTACTATCTCATCCACGGCGGTATCGACGTCGTGCTGAAAGACGGCAAGTATTACGAGGATCTCGGCAAGGATGCCAACGGCAAGCAGCGTTACGGCAGCTTGATCTATGCCGACTTCACCGGCGTCACCTCGCTGTTCAGCAACCCGATCGCCACCGTCAACGCCTATGACGAGAACGGCAATCTGGTGTATGATGAGGCAGGCAAGCCGGCGAAGATCAAGGGTATGATCGATATGGGCGGCTTTGACTTCTCCAAGACCGAAAACGATCTCTATGTGCTGGCGATCGTGGAATCCAAGGGCGGAAAAGACCAGGCGATCGCTTATCTGAAAGAGCAGTGGGGCGAGGAATACGACGCCTATGCCGAGATCTATAAGCTCGACGAAGTGCTGGCCGGTCGCTACCACGGCACCGGTCCGGATCTGACCGAGGAGATGCGCGGTTACGTTGACGATATGCTCACCTCTCCGGCCGAGGCCAAGGGTTGCGTGGTCGTGACCGAACGCCTGGCGGAGATCCTGCAGCTTCTGTTGGAAAAATACACCTTCGAAAACGTGGATTACGCGTGGACCAAGGTTTGCTACTACTACGATTATCTCGGCCCGAACGGCTGATCTGAAAAGAGGTTTTTGGAATGAAAAGAACGGCTTTGAAACGCCTGTCCCTGTTGCTGGCGGCGGCGCTCTCCTTGTCGATGCTTTTGGTTGGCTGCGGCGGTGAATCCGCTTACAGCGTCAAGGTGCAGGATGCGCTCGGCACCCCGTATACCGAGGGTGTGGTCGTCGTGTTTAAGAAGGACGGCGCGCAGGCGGGTATGCAGGTGGTCGGTGCGGACGGCACCGCCACCAAAAAGCTCCCGAAAGGCAATTACACCGTGGAACTGAATTTCACCGACAGCAACACGACCTATCGGTACGATGCGTCTGCGGTGGAGCTGACCGCCAAAAAGCGGGAAGCGACCGTTACGCTGGCGGTGCAGGGCAAACCGACCGACCCGCTGAGCGTGGGGGAGAAGCAGGTCGTCCCGTACGTGGCGAAGCTCGGCTGCACCTATGCGGAGCTGGGCGCGGAGCGCACCTATTTCCTGTTCTCCCCGACGGTGGCCGGTAAATACGAATTCTCGCTGCCCGGCAGCAACGGCACCATCGGCTACTACGGCGCGCCGCACTTTGTGCAGGCGCACTCCGCCACCGAGGTGAAGGACAACAAATTCACCATCGACGTCAAGACTTCGATGATCGGTACCGGCGGCACCGGCACCACCACGCTGGTCATCGGCGTGGATCCGAACGGCGATAAGGATGTCACGCTGGCGATTCAGCGCCTCGGTGAGCCGGATCACACCATCGAGGATGAGCCGTGGACCATCTACCAAAAGAAGTCCACTTTGAGCAAGTACACCCTGCCGGACGGCGCGACGCTGAAGGAATTTGACCTGAAAGCCGCCACCTACAATCTGGTGCTCGGTACGGACGGCTACTATCACCTGAACACCGCCGACGGTCCGCTGGTGCTGATGCGTCTGGCGAAGAAATCCAAGTATCTCGACAGCTTTAAGGATATTTTGGACCGCTCGGGTGTGAACAAGTATTTCTACGATGCGGACGGCAAGTTCGTCAAGAAAGAATCCTACAGCGAATGCCTGCTGGAATACATTGCGGTGGCGGACGAGGCCGAGGGCACCTATCCGCTGACCGAGGACCTCAAATACATCGTGCAGCAGCGCGGCGATTACTCCGGCTGGTTTGACGCGGATGCGAGCCTGTACCTGTTCAAGGATCAGAACGGCGTCCCGATTCCGGGCATGAACACCGAGAACCTCTGGCTGTTTATGTGCTGCTACCTCGGCTGATGGAGGAAACACGATGAAAAAAGTTGTATCTGTTCTCCTGGCGCTGTCGCTGTTGTTTTCGATGGTGGCGCTGACCGCCTGCAAAAAAGGCGGCGGCACCTACACCGTCGAAGTGGTCAACGATCTCGGCACGCCGATGGCGAATATTGACGTGTACATTTACCGCGACGCGGGCAAATCGGACCTTGTGGCGTTTGCTAAGACCGATGCGAACGGCAAAATGACCTTTGCTGACGCCAAGGGCGACAAATGCCTGATCGTGCTCGCCGGCGTGCCGAAGGGCTACGCGGTGGCGGACACCTACGCCGTCAGCGGCGAGGTCACCCGCATCACGCTGAAAACGGCGCTGCGCACCGATTTCGATCTCGCGACCGAAAAGGTGATCTTGGGCGACGTGATGTTCGATTTTGATTTCACCGATACCGACGGCAACTCCTATAAGCTCTCGGAACTG
This sequence comes from Clostridia bacterium, assembly GCA_017387165.1. GTDB lineage: Bacteria > Bacillota > Clostridia > Oscillospirales > Acutalibacteraceae > RGIG426. The sequence goes on along the minus strand of JAFOFS010000069.1, from coordinate 5,564 downwards.
CTGAAGACCAAAAAAGCGGTGGTGCTGAATTTCTGGTACACCAACTGCGGTCCCTGCAAATCGGAGTTTCCCGCCCTGCAGGCGGCGTATGAGAAATACGCCGACAAGATGATTCTTCTGGCGATGGATCCCATTGCGGATGACAACGCCGAGGCGATCGCCAAGTTCAAGGCGGATAACAAGCTGAAGCTTCCGATGGGCTCCTGCCATCCCAACTGGGAAAAGGTGTTCCAGCTGTCCGGCTATCCCACCACCGTGGTGATCGACCGTACCGGCGTGGTCAGCTTTATGCACACCGGTATGATGACCGATCAAGAGGAACTGGAAACCATTTTTGCGTATTATACCGCTGACAATTACGTCCAAAAGGTCACCACCAACTCGGACGATTTGCTGGCGCCGGTCGAGGATGCCGAGCCGGATGGCTCGGCGGAGCATCCGTTTGAGATCGGCGGCGTGCTGGAATTTAACGCCGAGGTGAAAGCCGGTGCGACGGTGTACTACAACGTCTACCGCGTAGACGGCACGACGCTGGAGATCGCGGACGAAACCGCGACGGTCACCTACGAGGGGAAGACCTACAAGCCCGAAAACGGCGTGGTCTCGCTGCCGGTGAGCATCGAAGACGTGACGCTGCCGGCCTTGCTGGCGATCGCCAACACCGGCTCGGCGGATAAGACCTACCACGTCACCTTTTCGTATCCCGGCGGCACGGCCTCCAACCCGTACGAGCTGAAGCCGGGCGAGGTCAGCGTTTCGCTGAAGAAGGACAACGACCAAGGCACCGTCTATAAGTTCGTCGCGACCGAGAACGGCACGCTGACCTTTAAGGTCAACAGCGTGACCGCCAGCGTGAAATACGACGTGTCGCTGTACAACCTCAACACCTACGCCATGCGTACGCTGGAGGAGGACGGCAACGGCACCTCCGTTTCGGTGGACGTCAACAAGGGCAACGAGGTGCAGGTGACGGTCAGCGCCCTGCCGAACGAGAACAACGAGTATCCTGCCGCGACCGTCAAGGCGACCGTCAGCTTTAAAGCCGGCGCCGGAGCGGGCAACGTGGGGCAGGTGAGCAACCTGACCTATTCGATCACCGTCCGCGACAACAACGGCAAAGCGATCAGCGGCGTGAAATTCACCTTTACGGTGGAGGACAAATCGGCCAACGCGACGACCAACGCCTCCGGCGTGGCAAGCGCGCTGCTCCCGTCGGGCGATTGCGTGGCGGTTATGACCCTGCCGAGCGGCTATATCGCGCCGGCGTTGGAATTTGCGCTCAACGCGAACAAGAAATCCACCACCGTGACGCTGGAAAAAGAGGAGATCGACACCAGCGTCGGCACCACCCCCACCGATTACGCGGTGAAGCTGGTGGATGCGAACGGCAAGGCGGTGACCGGCGTGACCGTACAGTTCTACGTCGGCTCCTCCAAGAAGGGGGAGAAAAAGGTTGGATCGGACGGCGTCGCCAAGATCAATCTGATGGACGCCACCTACACGGTCAAGCTCAGCGGCACCAGCAAGAAATACGACGAAAGCGTTGCCAAGGTGACCCCGACCGCCGCTTCGATCGAGCTGCTGCTGACCGACAAGAGTGTGGGCAGCGATGCGACCGACGGCTACAAATCCAACAAATACGTGGTGGAGGCAGGGGCAACCTACGTGACGCTGAAGCCCGGTAAGACCAACTACGTGCAGTTTACTCCGACCAAATCGGGTCTGTATCTCTTTACGGTCACCAACCCGAGCGCCATCGTCGGTTACTACGGTATGCCGCACTACATTCAGCACAACACGGTCGAAAATGAGGATTACAAACCGGATGCGGAGGGCAACACCTTCTCGCTGAACATTCGCGATTCTCAGATCGGCGGTTCCTACGTCATCGGCGTTGCGGCGCCGACCAACGTCAGCGCCACCATCCTGCGCGTCACCCGTATCGGTAATGCCGGCGCCAGCATCGCGGATCAGCCGTGGGTGGACTACACCGGCGCTGCGGTGAAAGCGTTCACCTACAGCGGCGGCGCTCTGACCAATTTCGATATGACCGCTTCGACCGATACCTACAAGCTGGTGCTCGGCTCGGACGGCTACTACCACCTCGGCTCTGCCACCGGCAAGCTGGTGTATATCCGCCTGGGCAGCAAGTCGCCGTACATCTCGATGCAGGCGATGCTTGGTCTGGACGGCGGTCCTGCCGGCGGCACCTTCGGCTCCTATCAGTACGAGGGCGGTCAACTCATCAAGGAAAGCTACAACGCGCTGCTGACCGAATACGTGAATAAGATGGACGCAAAAGAAGGCATCTATCCGCTCACGAAAGACCTCGTCTATATGATGCAGCAGGGCGGCGAACATCGCGGCTGGTGGGACAGCTCCGCCGGCACGTATCTGTTTATGGACGATAACTTTGATCCGCTGCCGAATATCAACAACGAGATCGCTTGGATGTTTGCGCTTTGCTACGAAAAATAAATAGATAAAAGCGTTTTAGTCGGACCCACTTGACAATAGGGTCACGGGAGGTGTAAAATGATGAATACAGGTAAAAAGATTTTCGCGCTGGCGATTGCCTTGATGCTGTGCGTGGGTGCGGTGGCCTGCGGCACCGATAACGGCGACGGCGGTGCTTCCACCACGACCACCACGAGTGCGACCACCACGACCACCACGCAGTCCGCTCAGGAAATTTATAAAGTGACGGTGAAAACCGAAAACGGCGAGCCGGTTGTCGGCGTGCTGGTGCAGATCTGCAAAGACCTCTGTGTCCCCACCGTGACCGATGCCAACGGCGTGGCGACCTGGCAGGCAGCGGAAGATACCTATAAGGTGTCCTTCCTGCCCAATCAGACCGTTTTGGAGGGCTACACCGTCGAGGAGAACTACTATTTCGACGGCAACGCCAAGGAAATGGTCATCACCCTGAAAGCAGCGGCGTAAAGACGCTGCCCCCATTCTTGTCCGTAAGCGAATCGATCGCTTAGGAATAAAATTTTAGGAGGAAACTCTAATGAAAAAGATTTTGGCAATCGCCTTGGCGCTTGTGCTCGTCCTTTCGATGGGTATGGTCGCTTTGGCAGAAGAACCCGCGCTGGGTACCGCGGAGAACCCGTATCAGGTCAGCACCCCGATGATGACCCCCAATTCGGTGACGGTGGCGGCCGGTGCGACCGACTATTATGCGTTTAGCTCGAATTTCTTCAACAATATGACCCTGACCGCTTCGGCGGGTCTGACCGCTATTATCGTGGATGGCACCGAATATCACCCCAGCATGCAGCTGCGCGGCGGTATTGAGGCCACGCTGGTTGCGTATCAGATGGTGATTATGGTTGGCTTCGTCAACACCAGTGACGCTGAAGTGACCGTTACGCTCGAGTTCGCGCAGGCGACGCTCGGCGGCTCGCAGGACACGGCTGTTGAGGTGTACACCGAAACCGACAACGAATTTGTTTGCGAAGGCCAGGAATACTGGAGCGTCTACTACGTGAACGATATGGCCGGCGAGCTGACCTTCAACATCGATGCGGACCTCGACGCCTATGAGGCGGCGATTTTCTCGGCTTATGAGACTCGGCCGCTGGTGACCGGTATGCCGGATGCCGATGGTAAGGTTTCCCTGACCGTGACGGCCGACACCTACACGCCTTATTTTGTGTGCTTGCACACCTATGCGCCCATCGCCGGTGTGATCACGGTGGAAATGGACATCCCGGAAGTGGGTACCGAAGAGAACCCGGTTCAGATCTGGTGGTCCGGCGACCTCGAGGAACTGACTGTTCCGGCGAACAGCACCCTGTACGTTCAGCTCAACGACATCCTCAGCTCCTGCGTGGGCGCCTATGTGGACAAGGAACTGGTGACCGCTACCGTTGACGGCGAAGAGATCTCCTTCATCGAGGGTGGCGAGAACGCTCCGTACTCGGTGACCATTGCGCTGACCAACGACAGCGATGCGGACGTCGTGGCTCCGCTGTGGCTTGAGTATCCGGCCGGTGCTTATGAGAATCCGGATTATCTGGGGAACGGCGAAAACAAGCTGAACGCCACTGCGTATTCCTACTACTACAACTACATTGCGCTGAACGATGGCGTGCTGACCGTCAAACTGGACAGCATCGACACCATTATCGGCCTGTCGATGGAAAACGTGACGGTTGTGAATGATCCGGATTACGATTATTCCGATTACGAGAAGTATGCGGACTATATGGCTAACCATGCCGATAAGGATGCGGAAGGCAACACCGTCTATGACGATGAGACCTACCTGCCGGTGTACTCCAGCCCGTCCCAGTACTATGCGACCATCACTGTCAACAAGGGCGATGAAGTGCTGATTACTGTCGAAGGCGGTAAGTTCGACGACTAGGACAACCTGATTCCGATGGACGCCACCCTGACCGTTGACGGTCCGCAGGCGCCGGTTGGCCATTACGAGAATATGGATAAGTTTGAGGTCGGTAAGAACTCCTTCACCATTTCGGCAGAGGATATGCTCTACTGCGGTACTTGGACTGCTCCGGCTAACGGTACCATCACCGTGAACCTGGTTGGCAACGTGTACGAGTTCGCGATGGGCGAGATGGAAACCGAAGATCCGGTTATCATGTCCGAGACCGACAAGCTCGTGCTCAAGGTTAAGAAGGGCGAGCAGATCGCGTTTATGGCGGTGGCCGGTATGGATGAGAACACGGGTGAGTTCGTCGATACCGATGTCGAACTGACTCTGGACTTCGTGGAAGACAAGGAAGACTCCCCGGCGACCGGTGCGACCGGCGCGACCGCGGCGGTTCTGCTGACCCTCGTTTCGGCGGCGGGTCTGGCGGTTCTGAGCAAGAAGCGCAACGCGTAATCCTTGCGTCATCCGTAAAACCTGAATAAAAAAATCCCGAGGCTTCGGCCTCGGGATTTTTCTTTTCCCGCCCCCTCATGGCTACCGCCAAGGCCCCCTTGTAAAGGGGGCTGGCTCCGCGAACGCGGAGACTGGGGGATTGTTACTTTTTACTTCTTCACTATCACTTATTACCTGGAACAATCCCTCCGTCTTTTTGCTGCGCAAAAATCCACCTCCCTTTACACAAGGGAGGCTTTGTGTTAAAATGTGTCCGAAATTATTAATTCACGGAGGAAACTACTATGATCGCAATTGCATGTGACCACGGCGGATTTCAGCTCAAACAGGCAATAATGGCCCACCTGGAAAAGCGCGGCCTTGAATATAAGGATTACGGATGCTACAGCGATGCCAGTGTAGACTACCCCATTTACGGCAAAGCAGCAGCTCAGGCCGTGGCCGGCGGTGAGTGCGACAGAGGCATCATTATCTGCGGCACCGGTATCGGTATCTCCATTACCGCAAACAAGGTCCCCGGCATCCGCGCCGCCCTCTGCTCCGACTGCTTCTCTGCACAGGCTACCCGCGAGCATAACGATGCCAATATCCTGGCACTGGGCGCAAGAGTTCTGGGCGAAGGTCTGGCGCTGAAGATCGTGGACACCTTCCTGGACACTCCCTTCTCCAACGATGAGCGCCATATCCGCCGCATCTCCATGATAGA
>JAFOFS010000068.1 GCA_017387165.1 Clostridia bacterium | reverse complement strand
GGTAGGGGCCGTCCACGCGGACAAAATCTTCTTTTTCATCGACCACAACGGAAGATTCGATATCCGTGCGCATAGAGAACGTGATGCCGGCAAGGTGCGGGAAGCCGCCGTTTTCACCCGGCCACAGTCTCATGGTCATTTCCATCATATCCCGGATGGTGCGGCCGCTCACTTCGGCTTTCACAACCGTATTGTTATAGGGCAGAATATTGAGCAGGTCGTTGAAGGTGATGTCGCCGGCCGAAAGCGCGGCGCGAATGCCGCCGCCGTTTTCATAGCCGATGTCCGCACCCATGATGCTGCGGAATGCCTCCGCGCAAAAATCGCCCATGTTCGTCTCGGTATTGCGCACGAGACGGTTGCCGTTTTCGTCCTGGATGATGAGGTCGACCGTGCTCACGCCAACCTTGCGGGTGCCGACCGTGGCATATTCCGCGTAGATCTTTTCGATATAAGCATCCACGGCCGGGTCGTTCTTTTCATAGCTTGCCGTCGGGATCAGTTCGGTTTGGAACTGGCCGTCGGAGATCGTGAGTTTGCCGATGTTCTCAAATTTGGTACCCGTGGAGCTGAGCAGAACCGTATCGCCGGATTTGTCGGTGAGCGTCATGCTCTCGATAACGGTGTGGGAATGCGCATCCAGAACGACGTCAAAGCCCTCCGTGTTTTCGATCAGGAGTTCAACGTCCGCGAGATCTCCGTAAATCTCATCGTCGGCGTAACCGATGTGAGAAAGGGCGATGACGTACTCGGCGCCTGCCGCTTTGGCGGCGTCGATGGTCTGCTGCACGATCTCATACAGGTCGGAGGGATGGAAGGTGAACACGTATTCGCCCTCGCCGTCCCCGGACTGTTTCGGAAGCGTCGGCGTATTGGTGGTCGGGGTGGTGATGCCGATATACGCGATGTCGATGTCGCCGTAGGAAACCATGGTGTAGGGGTCGAAATACGACGCCGTTTCGCCGGCAAGGCTGAAATTGCAGCTGGTCGGCTTCGTATCCATCATGCCGACAAGCTCGATCAGGCGATTCATGCGATAGTCAAACTCGTGGTTGCCGAGCGCTGCGGCATCGTAGCCGATGAGATTCATGATCTCAACGATATACTGTCCCTGCGAGATGACACCAATGCTGTTGCCCTGGATATAGTCGCCGCCGGAAACCACACCAACGTGCGCATAAGTTTCCTGCAGCTCCTGCTTCATCGCGGAAAGCTTGGAATACCCTTCCACCACGCAGTGTACGTCGTTTTCGTAAAGGATAACAATATCCTCCGTGTTCTGTGCGGCCAAAGTCTGCATCGGGAAAATGCCGATCGCCAACAAGACGCACAAAACAAGTGCTGTGATTCGTTTTGCCATTTTTTTCACCTTTCTGTTCTATAAATGATAAGGATAAGAATAAGCTATCCCAAAATTGTACGCGCTGCTGTGCCAAACGGCCTGTTGCCGGCGGCCGTTCATTCGATGGACAGTCTGCCGCTGACCCGGTGATCGGCGTTTTGGTGGCAGGATAAGTACTCATCCAAAACCTCGCGGCAGGAGGTTGCAGCTTTGCGGGGAATTCCGTTTGCCGTAATCTCTTCGTGCGAGACCGAGAAGAAATCCTGCATATTTAAGTAGAAATAGTATTGCAGGCCGACTTTGTAAATTCTTTGCTCGTCGATCGGCTCACCGTACAACGAAAATTCCCGGAGACAGCGTGCCTGCTTGTCGTATATTACCCGTACGCCTTTGGAGAATTGGAAAAATTCGCAGTGCGCTCCGCCCCAAACCTCGTCGCGCAGCATATGCAGGACCATTTTTTTCAGCTGCGCTCCGGTGACCCAAATCGCCATTACCGCATCGCTGTACGGCATGCACTCCGCTAAATCGGAAAACAACACGATCGGCCCGAATTCGCTGACGCGGATGCTGCCCGACCCGACCAACATCATATCAAGCCGCAGGCTTTCCTGCAAAATATCCGCAAGGAGTCCGCCGAGTTCGGTTTCCTGATACCGGGATGGGTGCGTTAATTTTCGCTTCAGGCGGGTGACCACCCGGCCGTATTTTTTCTCCGCCTCGAGCTTATACGGGTCGAGGATCGCTTCGAGTTCCGGATCCCGCGGACAATGTTCGCCGGTGATCGGAATGCTCTTCCAGCGAAAACTGTGCACCCGGTTCGTATCTGTGTCGATCTCCAAATCAAATCTGCCGATCTGATCCGTGCCGGTTCCGGCCTGTGCGATCAAAATCCCGTTGACGGATTCGGGCTGCTCGAGGAAGGTGTGGGAATGTCCGCCGACG
>JAFOFS010000067.1 GCA_017387165.1 Clostridia bacterium | reverse complement strand
GGGAATTCAAGCCGGGCGGCAGATTGCCGCCCCTACGAAATCACCGCCATTTCCGCGCAAGTCCCACATTTCCCTTGACGGGCGTCCGTGCTTAGGTCTATAATAAAGAAAACGAGAAAGGGTGTGACGCGTATGACCGGCAACGAGCCGCATTGGGAGATTGAACGCAAATATCACATCAACCGTTTTCCCGACGAACGAGAGGGGTGGCCGCAGGTTGCCCACGTGGTGATGGAGCAAGCGTATCTCAGCACCAATCCGACGGTGCGTATCCGTTCGGCGATTGGCGAAAACGAGGAATGCTACTGGCTCTGCTTCAAGGGAAAAGGTCGCTTAAAGCGTCGGGAAATCGAAATGCCGCTGACCAAGCAGCAGTTTGACGAGCTGTGCGATTTGTTGACCGCCTTGCCGATCCGCAAGGAGCTGCGCGTGTATCAGCTGCCGGACGGGCATCGGTTGGAATGCAGTCGTGTGGACGAGGGGGCGACAACCGAGTTTTATTACGCCGAGGTGGAGTTTGACTCGCTGGAGGAATCGGAGGCGTTTTGCGCACCGCCGTTTCTCGGGGAGGACGCCACCGACGAGCCGGGCTTTTCGATGGCTGCCTATTGGCGTCGAACGAGAGGATAAACGGCAACAGGTACCGGTGCGATTGTGCGGCTATAAAGGAGAATTTTGGTATGACAAGCGTGTCGAAAACGACTGAAGAGAAACGATTGATCTACAAAACGGTCGGTGAACGTGAGATAGAATTGTTGTTTTATCCGCCGTATACGGCGGTGTATGACCGTGCGCCGTTGCTGTTTTTGATTCCCGGTGGCGGTTGGTGTATGAGCGTTGCCCGGAGTATGTACGACTCGGCACGTTCTCTTGCCGAACGCCTGCGTGAAAACGGGTTTGCCGCCGTGGCGGTGAGCTACCGTAACCACCGTGACGACGGCGTCATGATGCCAGCCATTGCAGACGATGTGTTCGATGCGGCTTCGTATATGGCGCTGCATGCGGACGCGCTGGGAATCGATCCGCAGCGGATATACACCTGCGGTCATTCGGCAGGCGGACATTTGTCGCTGCTGTTGGCATACGCTCCGTGCGATTTCGGCGAAAATCGTGTGTATAATGCGCCGTTTGCGGTCAGAGGCTGTGTGCCGATTTCGCCTCCGACCGTCATGAGCCAAACGCCGGAGGAGCTGGCACGCTATCGCTTCGGACGAGGAATGGCGCATCTGTTTAAAGGGTATGAGGATGCGTTTGCGCGGTACAGCCCGTTGTGGTGGGCGCAAAATGGATACGGCGTTTCGACGATGACCGCCGCCGGCGACCGCGACGAATTGGTGAGCGCCACCAACAGCGAGGATCTGTGTCGGGCGTTAGCCGCGCACGGCATCCGCAATGAGCTGCTGATCACACACGGCGGTGGACACAGCCTGGAGCCGATTGATTGCGAAGCGGTGGATTTGTCGCTGTCCGACGTGCTGCTGCAAATGACCGATTTCGTGCTGGACGAGAACGAGAAATAAGAAGCATAACAAAACACCCGCAGTAAACCTGCGGGTGTTTTTTCTCATGTTTATTTCGTCAGCTTGGCGGCGGCGGCTTCGTCCACCAGCACCACCACGTTCGGGTGGAACTGCAGGATGGAGGCTGGGCACTGCGGCGTGACGGGGCCTTCGACCATGGCGGCAACCGCGTCCGCCTTGGCGGCGCCGTTGGCCAGCAGGACGATCTTCTTCGCCTTCATAATGCTGCCGATACCCATGGTGTACGCCTTACGCGGCACTTCGTCCGCCGACTCAAAGAAGCGCTTGTTCGCCTCGATGGTGCTTTCGGTGAGCGTGACGGTGTGGGTGGTGGCGGCAAACGCATCCGCCGGCTCGTTAAACGCGATGTGACCGTTGTTGCCCAGACCGAGGATCTGCAGATCGATGCCGCCGGCGGCGTCGATCATCGCCTCGTAGTTGCCGCATTCCGCCTCGGGATCAGCGGCCAGACCGGAGAGAACGTGGGTGCTCTCGGTCGGGATATTGATGTGCTTGAACAGATTGGTCTCCATAAAATAGCGATAGCTCTGCTCGTGAGTGGGAGCCAGACCGACGTATTCATCGAGGTTAAAGGTGGTAACCTTCGAAAAATCGATCACACCGGTCTGATACGCCTTCGCCATTTCGGAGTAGGTGGGGATGGGGGTGGAACCGGTCGCCAGACCGAGGACGGCGTTCGGCTTTTCCTCCACACAGGCGATAAACAGCGCGGCGGCGGCTTTGCCCATCGCTTCGGTATCTTTGCAAATATGAACTTTCATCATCGATTCTCCCTTTCTTCAATGGATTACGCTTATAGTATACCACCGTTTTTCAAAATACGCAACGGCATTACGGGAAAATTTATTTGCACGGTCGGTCGGAAAACCGTTGCGACGCTTGGTGAGATGTGTTATAATCAAATCGGAAAGGTGGTAATGTATGATGACGGATTATATTTTGATCGCGCTGGCGGTTTTGTTGCTGCTGGGCGAGATTTTGCTGTTTGTGACCCGTCCTCGTCAAAAGGACGACTCCGCCGCCCTGCGCGAGACTGAGCGTCGCTTGCAGGATGAGCTCCGGATTCAGTTCCAGAGTGGCCTGTTCCAGTTTGCCGAAGGTGGCGGTCATTTTATAAATTCTCATAATTTGACCTCCCTGCCGCTTAAGATTTTCCGGGAGATTTCTGCTGCCAGCTGGATCTGCCGGGCATTTTCCGGAGAATCTTCCATGGCTTTGCGGAGCATGCCAAAGTAGATTCCTTCCAGGGAATCTTCCTCTGCTTCTGCCCAGATTTCCACAGGTGCCTCTGTCTGATCCCGGAAGCTCAGGTTGGGATAGGCCGCAAAGGCCTGCAGCAGCGCATCCGGATCCACATCGCAAGCACCTGTCAGGGTAATCCGGTAAAAATCCGATCCCGGTACTGCAGGCAGAACCGCCTCCACCGCCTGAGCAGGATCTTCCGAAACTTCCGCCTTCAGGTCATAGAACCGTGGCAGGTGGAGGCTTCTGGTCTGTACCTTCACCGTATCCTCTATATTTACGATGCACACACCCTTCTCACCGGTTTCATCCCAGCCCCGTCCCATGGGGCAGCCCGGCCAGGCGCAGAGGGTTTCTCCCGAGCGGAAGGTTCCGGCTTTATGGACATGACCCAGGGCCAGATAATCCAGAGAAGAATTGCGCACCTGGGCGTTGGTAACCGGGTTATAGGGAGAATTGCGCTGCAGGGGATCTCCGTGAAGCACCGCGATGCAATATTTTTCGTCTCCCTGGGCTTTGAAATCCTCCAGCTGAGCAGGGCAATCCATGCTCCGGAAAGCAGCACCATAAATCCGGCAGTCCAGGCCCTGGATGGTAACGGATTCCAGATCACCGGTGAAAATGAAGACATTTTCCGGCCAGTCTTCCTGCCAGGGGCTGCCTGCAGTGTAAAAGTCATGGTTGCCGGGAGCAATCAGTACGGGTACGCCGCAGCGTTTCAGCTCCCGCTTTAAAAGCGCCACTGTCTCCGGTCTTGCTTCCCCGTCAAAAATATCACCGGCCAGCAGCACCATATCGCAGTCTTCCTTACGGCACAGGTCCGCAATTTTTCCGGGGATCTGCAGCTGGGCTTCCTTCAGAAACTGCCGCTGCTGCTCTGTAAAGCCCTGGAAGGGAGAATCCAGATGCCAGTCGGCAGTGTGTAAAATCTTCAGTCCCATTCGTCCACTCTTTCTGCGGTCAAGCATTTTCCTGTGGCGCTGTCAATGGTAAACAGCACAGCTTCCATCTTTGTGGGGCCTTCCGCCCAGCGATATCGTTCCGTCAGATCTCCACGGAATTT
>JAFOFS010000066.1 GCA_017387165.1 Clostridia bacterium | reverse complement strand
TGGGGCGGCATTAAAGTCAGACCCTCCTCCAGCGATAACACCATTCTGACCATCATCGGCAGCGAATCGGTATCGGGCTTGGCTTTGAATATCCCTGCCTCCAAGGTGAAAGCGATCTCCTTCGTGAATGAGAAATTCCTGCTGCAGGTCAGCGTGCAGTACGTGGATTATGACGGCGACGGCGCGGAAGACGACCTGAAGCTCGGTATCTGGGTCAACGGCGTTAACGCCTTTGCGGCGGATACCCTCGGGACTTCCGGAGCGGTCAACGGCTTTAAGTTTGTCGTTGACCATGCGACCTCCCACTCCCACGGCGTGTTGACCGGCGGTATGATGGCCGGTCAGGAGGGCATCGGCGTGACCCTCGAATCGTATATGCCGGTCCCCAACCATCTGACCGAGGTCAATTGGGAGGATCTCTTGCCCAGCAACGCCACCAACCCGCTGAACGTGGGGGAAACGGTTCCGTATCACGGTTCCTCCTATTTTTACAATGTGGCGGTCAACAACACCATCTTTAACGGCGATATTCAATTTGCGGAAGCATCCCCGTCCAACTATATTCGTTGGTTCGGTGGCTCCAGCCTCTGGCAGGGCGCCGACTTGAAGGTGGTTCCCAACGGCAGTTCGAATCAGTTCAAGATCACCACTGCCGGCTTCAAGTTTATGAGAGGCTCGAACGAGGTTGCGCTTACCTTTAATCCGAACGCTTTTGGTTTGAATTCTTTCCTCGAACGTTTTAATTTGAAGATGGCAATCACCAACCTGGCGGCGGATACCCTGTCGGCTGATCTGCATATCTGGATCAACGATATTTATGCCGGCTGGGCGACCATGACGGCGACCGGTGTACACACGATCGGCAATAAACTCGTTCCGGCAAACGAAGGCACCGGTGTCGGCGGTGCGGTCTTTACGCCGTATGCGGCCACTTATCCCGTTCCGGAAAAACCCGACGACGGCTTGGCCTACGACAAACCGCTCACCCTTACGCTTGACACCGAGTTGTCGGAAAAGAGTGAGGATCTCACGTTGGTGCTGACTCCCTCGACCGGTATTGCCGGCATTTTGAACACGGCAACCTATAGCGGCCTGTCGGTCTTGATCGGTGACACCACGCTTATCCCGACCTTTACCAAGGACGAATACGGCAAGCTGAAAACGGTAATTTCGGCATCCGATCTGCCGATCGGCGAATACACCGTCACCGTCAAGAGCGGCCTGTTGACCGCTACCGACGACTCGATCATCTATTATCTGAAAAAGGACGTCGCCGCCTATGTGAATGCGAACGGCATCGGCGCCTCCCAATACGTCACCTGTGTCAAGAACACCGCGGCTGTCGCCGGCGGCACCGCCTCCTCCCTGACCTTTACGGTTGCGGATTCCGCTATCAGCGGTACGCTGACCGCGAGGGGAGAGGACAGCGGTGTGTTCGTCAACGGCACCCGTGTCAAAGCAACCGTCACCAAGTCCGGCACGACCGTCACGGTCACCCTCGCCAAGGCAATCGCGGCTGACGATACCGTGATGCTGGCTGGCGTGTGGTCGGTAGGGGACAAACAACTGTCGGTTGTTGCCGTCGCCGCGAAATGGAACGGCACCTCGTATGCGGAGCAAACGGGCAACCTCGTATTCGACTTTGTCAAGAGTGTCGCGGACAGCTCGTACACGTTGGAGGGACCGGTCACGGTCAACGGCATCGCCTATCCCTCCGGCGCCGCGCTGTACAAGGTGGGTAGCTACACCGTTGTCCGTACGATCGGCAACCGCACCGTTAGCATCCATCTGCAGCTTTATCGCGAGGGCGACCTCAACGGCGACAATACCATCAACGCCTGCGACCTGGTGCTGCAGAAACGCTATGAAGCGGACAACACGGTGGCAATCGTCGCGGCGGCGCTGACCGGCAAAACCGCGCTCCGCAAGGATATTTTGGCCGCCACGAAGGCGGATGCCTCTCTCCCGACCGATATGATCGGTGAGACCGGCGCGGATACCTTCATCACCTCGGTCACCGATACCAACGCGGGTACCACCGTCATCGGTATGGCGGACGGCAACAACGGCTACACCCCCAATGCCGAGCCCTTCAACGACTTCGGTCTGGACTACGTCATCGACCTGAACGTCGATCGCCCCATCAAGATCCTGCAGCTGACCGACACCCAGATCATCGACGCGGCGCAGAAGCGATATCCCGATCGCCTTGGCGCTGCTGGGGATGCCATTTGGGCGACCGACAAGATGGATGAGGTGCTGTTCGATTGCCTCCGCGCCACCGTGGAGGAAGCCAAGCCCGACCTCATCATTATGACCGGCGACAACGTCTACGGCGAATTCGACGACGCGGGTACCTCCTATACCAAACTGGTCGAAGTGATGGAATCTCTGCAGATTCCGTGGGCGCCGGTCTACGGTAACCACGATAACGAGAGTAAGAAGGGCATCGAGTGGCAGAATGCCCTGCTGGCGGACGCCACCTATTGCTTGTTCAATGCGCGTCACGATATCGGCGGTAACGGCAACTACGCCATCGGCGTCGCCAAGAACGGCGAGTTGCAACGCGTGGTGTATATGATGGACACCAACTACTGCAATGCCAGCGAGGAATCCGCCGATCTGATTAAAAAGACCCTCGGCTTCACCAACGAACAGAAAGCGTGGATTTTGAACCTCGGCCTCCGCGTCAACACGGTGGCAGGCAAGACCATTCCCTCCATCGTCGGCTACCACGTACAAAATCACGAAGTATGGCTCGGCGCGATCGCCGCAGGCTACGAGGACGGCTTGGCCGATCTTTCGACCATT
>JAFOFS010000065.1 GCA_017387165.1 Clostridia bacterium | reverse complement strand
GTGGTCAGCAACTGCGGAAGCGACGCCGGTCAGACTGTCCCCCACCTGCATTTCCACATTCTAGGCGGCAAGCCCCTGGCCCTGGAAATGGCCTAACCAAATAATCAAAGCGGGCTCTATCTGTGAGGAGGCGCGGTACAGATACCGTCAGTTCACACCATTGAAATCGGTGGGAGCCGGCCATAGGGCGATACGGACCCCGACGAAACCGAAATCATCGGATAACGACAACAGCCCCGACGATCATGTCAGGGCTGTTCGTTTATTTCATCGTTGTTACGAAAGGAACGGTCGGTTGTTTTTTTCTGCGGTTGCTTGACAATTTTTTTCGGTCTGTTATAATGGGCGTGGAGAAAATTGTCGGAAAACGGCAATTTGACAGCGACAAGCCGCAGGGGTTCCCTGCATCGCGTGTGTTGGAAAGGAGAAAGAAAATGAAAATTGCATTGATCGCACACGACAAAAAGAAAAACGAAATCATTGAGCTTGCCAAAAACTACAAGGACGTGCTGGCGCAGTATGATCTGTACGCCACCGGCACCACCGGCACCCTCATCATGGGCGAGACCGGTCTGAAAATTCAGCGGATGAACAGCGGTCCGAAGGGCGGCGATCAGCAGATCGGCGCTATGTTGGCCGTGGGAGATCTCGATCTCATCATCTTCCTGCGTGATCCGCTGACCGCTCAGCCGCACGAGCCGGACGTTTCGGCGTTGCTCCGTTTGGGCGACGTGCAGAAAATTCCGCTGGCGACCAACGTCAACAGCGCGACCATCATGCTGGAGGCACTCAAAAACGAAACCTTCTTTGAGATCGTCAAGCCTCTCACCATCCGAAAATAATCCCGAATACATAAAAACAGCGGAGTTTTCACTCCGCTGTTTTTATTTTCTTTTATTCCGTTTTGTGGGAGAGTTCGCAGGAAACGATCAGATACTCCAACGCATATACGTTTTTGATGAAAAGGGTAAGGGGCGCCTTTTTCTGTTGCAGAGCGGCTTGGTCGGCGTGCTTTTCGTAGCGGAGGCTCGTGATCGTGAAGGTGTAGCGGTTTCCCTCCGCGTCGGTATAGCGGACGGTATCCCCCACCGATAGCTCCCGATAAAAATCGTACTGACCCTTTTGCGTTGTCCCACCGATCTGCATACTGCCGTCGTAGATACTTCCGCCAAAGCGGCAGGGATAGCGGTTGGGTTTTCCCCACTCGTTCCCCACCGGCAGCACCGACGCGTAACGCGGAAGTTCCAGCAAGCCGACGAAATCCGTGCCGTCAACCGACAGCACCGACATCGTATTGTCGCGGCGTTGCTCCAAGACGGCGTCTTGCGGCTCGGGGATCAGTTGCTGCAGCGTATCGGCGCAGTACCGCGCTTGCCGCTCAGCGGTGCGGATATTGACCTGCCACGCGATCAGCAGCACCGCGGCGGCAAGCAACAGAAAAACGCCTGCCAGCAGGCAGATGGTTTGAATGGTAACACGTTTCTTCATCGTGGTTTCTTTCCGATCGTTCCCAAAACGATCAACAGAATGCCGGAGGCAATCAAAATCAGCAGGTACAGCCAGACGCGTGCCGTGTCCCCCGTCTGCGGTGTATCGGCGGGAGGCTCGGGGGTGGTCGGAGTCCACGTATTGGTCAGCACGAAGGCGGCGTTACGCTCCTCCACCGTCAGGGTGTAGCCCTGCGGCACGTTTTGCTCCGTCACCGTCCAGTCGGAGCCGTCCTTCTTGGCAGACCAGCTGTACGTCCAGTTATTTTCTTCCGAAAGCGTAACCGTTTGATGCAGCTTTCCGTCGCAGAAGATCGCGACTTCAATGCTTTTGGGGCGATCCTTGCGCTGCTCGTCGCCTCGCCAAAGCTTCAGCACCTGAAGGGTCGTTTCTTCGTCCGGTTCGATCGGAGGCAGCTCCTCCCCTTTGGCGTTGACCGCAGCCGCATACTGCCAGCTACCGTCTGCGCCGAGCGTCGGCAACGCAATCAACGCCGCGTCAAACACGTACTGTCGATTGCCTTGTTCCACCCGATCGGCGACGGCCAGATACATACCGGTACGGAGGGCGTCGAATTTGGCCTGCCCCGTTGCGTCGGTCAGCGCGGTGGCTGTCGGCGCCATGTGGTACGCCACGATATACGCCTCCAGCGTCGAGCGGATCACATCCCATTCGCCGGACGAGCGGATGCCCTCCAAAACCAAGCCGGACGCCGCAAACGGCTGCGTCAGCGTATAGCGGAAATCCGCCGATACCTCCGCGACGCGGTAAAGCCGGACCTCCACTCCCGAAAAAGCCGTTTCGCCGCGGCAATACGAAACGGTCAGCGAGCATTCCGTTTCGGGCGTGATCGGGGCGGTGGCGTCGGACGTGGATGCCGCCAGCGCGCCGTACGGCGCCAAAAGAAGGCACAGGCAAAGCAACAGCGCCGGTATGCTGATTGTTCTCTTTTTCATTCGCTTTCCGCCTCCTTTTCCGTCGGGGTGGTCTGCTTGGGCGGTTCTCGGTACTTGACCAGCAGGTGGATCAGAAGCACCAGAAGCATCGGTGCGGCGACGGCCGGCGTCACCAACAACGGCTCCACGCGGAACGCCTCGTTGGAAATATAGATGATCGGTTTTTCCTTTGTCGTTTCGATGCGTACGCCACGCACCAACAAGCGGTGTGTGTTGATGCCGTACGGCGTGCAGGTAAACAGGGTGCAATAATCGCCGCCCTCCTCAATCTGCAGATCCGAAAAGTCGGTGGGCTCAATCACCTTAATCCGATCCACCTGATAGGTCAGCACTTGATCCAGCACCACGATCTGAAAGGTATCTCCCTTTT
Source organism: Clostridia bacterium (assembly GCA_017387165.1). Lineage (GTDB taxonomy): Bacteria > Bacillota > Clostridia > Oscillospirales > Acutalibacteraceae > RGIG426. The sequence goes on along the minus strand of JAFOFS010000065.1, from coordinate 1,893 downwards.
CGACGTGGTCCAAATCGGTGAACAGTTTGGAGCTGGGCAGACCGCGGTGAGCCGACAGGACGCTGTGGGTGTTGGCACCGCCCACGGGCAGGCTGCTGCCCTCCAAATGACCCACGCCTTTATTCAGCACGTCATCCGACGTGGTGTGGTAGATGGGAAGCTCCACCCCGATACAATCGATCTTTAAATAACCGATCATCCCGTTTCCCGTGACGTTCAGCGCGTCGAAATAGCCGGGGACATTGGCGGCGTTGTGCAACGGATTTTTCGTTTGGTACAGCGCATCGTTATACCGATAGGCGGTCTCAAACAGCGCACTGTAATCCTGCGGTTCCATTTGATCCAACACCGATTCATAGTCGGTGATGGCACGGCTTTGCGTCTTGCTGTTCCAAAAATCGCTGAAAGCCGGATATAACAGAACGCAGATGCCCACCAAAAAACCCAGTGTCAACAAGAGCGCAGTCTTATGTCTTCTCATAGGCATCTCCTTTCTGTTATCGGTTGAGTGGGAGGAGAGGAGAGCGTTTCTCCTCTCCTCCCATGGTCATTGCCGTTCGTTTATGCGCAATCAGTCGGCATAAACGGACATTTTCTTATGGGTGATCAGGAACACCGCGAACACGATCGCCAGCAGGCTGCCGATGGTGATCAGCCAGAAGGTGCCCATACCGCCGGTGGACGGCAGCACGACGCCCTGACTGTTGTGCACGACCGTGTGGGTCAGGCTGTACAGCTTCTCGGTATGGATGCCGTCGGCCTGCTGGATGTCGGCCACGTGGCCATCCTTATCCGCAAAAATGCTGAAGGGGCGGATATCCTCGCCGGCCTTCAATTCAACCGGCTGGGTCAGCGCGTTATAGCCGCTGGGAGCCTTGACTTCCTGCAGGTAGTAGGTGCCGGCTTCCAGACCCAAGATGACCAGCTTACCGTTTTTCTGGGAAACCACGAGGTTGTTCTGCGCAACCGGAACGCCTTCGCTGTTGGTCAGATAGTCGCCGCGGTAGGCCGCGTAGAAATCACGGGTGGTCAGCTTGCCCACGCCGCTTGCAGAGGCGAGGGGGGTGTTGAGGCTGTCCACGATGTAAATACCGTCGATGTCGGTGGGGAGCAGGAAAACCGGAGTGGTGCAGGCCTTATCCTTCCACACGCGGAACTCCGCGCCGGCCAGATTGACGCCGGTCGCGATGTCGTCCTTCAGCAGGCCGAGACCGTAGACGTAGGTCACAACCTCTTCGGGGTTCGTATAACCGGTCTCGTGAGTGCTGGTCCAGGAAGCGTACGCCTTGTTGTAGCGGTTGCCGTGGGTGGTGTTGCCGATGGCGGCATTAGCCTCCACCACGGCGTCGTAAGTGACCACCACCGAAGCGGGGGACGCGAACTTGGAGGCGGCGGTATCCGCAAATTTCAGCGAGTAGGACACCAGCTCGTCATTCGCGTTGGTGACGTCCTCCAGCGTGTGATTCTCCAGCCACGGAATGGTGATGCGGAACTCGTCCTCGCCCAGGTGCACCAGGTACCACTGCGCGTTGTTGCGGGTCTTCTGCGCTGCCGGAATGTTGTTCCAGCTGTCGGCAAGGGTGGAACCCTCATTCAAAAATTCCCAGTCGCCGCGGTTCAGATCGCCCGGATCCAGATAATAGCCGCGAGGGAGCTCGACACCATCGACAACCACCTTGAAGCTGTCAAATTCCACCCAAATGGCGTCGCCCTTTTCGTCGTGAATCTGATAGTACTGGATCTTCTTGTCGCCGTCGTAGTTGGTCGCTTCAAACGCAACCTTGTAGGTGATCTTGTCGCCGATGTTGGCGGTGTTGGAATCGCCCCAAGCGGTCGGGTTGCCCGCATCGTCGGTTGCGGTCGCGATCAGCTTGTCAAAGCCGTTGCCCGGCT
>JAFOFS010000064.1 GCA_017387165.1 Clostridia bacterium | reverse complement strand
TCGGAGGTGAACTGATCGCAGGCGATCACCGCCCACTTTTCAAATCCGTCCTTCGGCAACAGAATATCCGTCGGATAAAACGGCACCTGATTAAAGAGCGACGCTGCGCGGGCAGGCAGCTCGGCAAATGCCGCGATCGCCGGCACGACGTGATCAATCGTGCCGTAGCCGTAGGAGGCGTGCACAAACGGCACACCGGCTTCTTCGGCGGCATCACAGTCCTTTTGCGTGTCACCGACGTAGATGGCAGGGGGATTGCCGTGCCGCTCCAACAAATGGCGGATGTTGTACGCTTTCGGTTGGTTGGTGTAGCCGAAGCATTCCAGATCCACAAAATACTTGCCGACGCCGTGCGCCTCGTAAAACGCCTCGATATAACCGCCCTGACAGTTGCTGACCACCGCCAGATCGTAATCGACCGACAGCGTTTTCAGCACTTCCTCCAGTCGGGGGAACAGCGTGCCGCCTTTTTCGGCGAGATAACGGTTTTCGTAATCGGTCAGCCGATCCATCACCTCTTTGCGCCGCTCATACGGATAGTTCGGCATAAACGCTTCGGCAATGCCGTCCATCGTAAGCCCCATCAGCCGCCGCATCCAGTCGCCGCTCATCCGCTCGGGAAGTCCCAATTGCTCCATCACGACGTTCCAGGAATCGGAAACACTGTCGGAGGCCTCCCACAGCGTACCGTCCAAATCAAAAAGAATCATTTTCCGCATACGGTTCAATCGCACCTTTCGAAAATTCTGTTTTCAGTTTACCACATTTCCTTTATACACGCAATCCTTTTTTATAAAAACGCCCGATTTCTTCCGCATACCGCGAAAACATCCGTAAAGCAAAACCACTTTACAGAAGTGAAAAAACGAAAAATCGTCCGCCTCTCAAACACGATTTCCCACAATATACCCCATAGTGAAAAACCGCGTGTTTTCAACGAAAACACGCGGTTTGTCTTATACCTCAACAGCTTCGTTCAGTTCAAATGACCAGAGCAGCCGCTGCTTGGTCGGAAGACCGAACGCCTTGCTCATGGCTTCGGCGTAAATCTCCACTTGAACGGCGTATCGCTCGCGCAGCTGATCGCCGTTTTTGACCCGATCGGTCTTGTAATCGACGATCAGAATGCCGTCCTTTTCCACCACGACACAGTCGGCAACGCCCTGCACCGCCAACAACTCGGTCGCGGCCGCGCCGGTCAACGGCTTGTCGGGGAAGAGCTCGGCTGCTGCCCGTTCGGTGACGAACGGCAATTCGCGGCAAACCGCCTCCGCCTCGCTCATTCGACGGTAGAGATCGCTTTGGAAAAATGCCTCCAACCGCTTGACCGACAGGCTTTCTGCCTGCTTTTGACTCAACCAGCGCTTGTCCGTCAACCGCTGAATTTCGTCGGTGACCGAAACGGCCGCCGCGCCGTAATCCGCAAATTGCATAAACTGATGCATGGCGGTGCCTCGCTCGGCGGCGGTCAAACCGCTCGTTTGCAAAAAGGCAGGAGCAGAGGTGGCGACGTATCGATCGTCCGTTTCGCGATGGGCAATATCCGCGACCGCCAGCTTGTTCGGGATATCCCGCATTTCGTAGTACGGGTATTTCCAGCCGACGCGGGATCGCCAGCCGTCGATCATCGCTTCGTCTGCTTGGGCGGTCTGAGCCCGGTCGGCCTCGGCTGTTTCCGGATCATCCGGCGTGCCGAATAAGACGCGGATGTCCAGCGGCGGCGCATCGGCAATGACCGGTCGCTCGCCGGTCCCCAGCTGCCACAGCTCTTCCGAATCGGGATGTGCCAACGCGGCAGGGAGCAGCCAATCCAAATACGAATTGGCGCCGGCCACGACGTATTCCGGAAGCTGTCCGTTTACCAGCTCGTTCGGATGCAGGGTCAGCTTGTTGACCTTGTCCGCCAGATTTTTGGTGCTGCAGACGATACACAGCTTTTCTCTGGCGCGTGTGAGCGCCACGTACAGCATACGCAGCTCTTCTTCGTTTTGTTCCATCCGCCCGACGGCGGCGGCCAACGCGTGGGTGGTATTGCTGTACTGCAGATAGGTGTCGGCGTCGTGCAGTTTGAGGCCGATACCGGCATCCGCATTGAAGACGAGCGGCTTGCTCCATTCTTGGCGGTTGAACTCGCCGCCCCCTCGCGCGAGGAAAACAATGGGGTATTCCAGACCCTTGGATTTGTGGATGGTGATGACCGAAACGGCGTTGAAATCTCCCTCATCCGCGAATGCCTGATCCAGATCGGTACCGCTTTCCTCCAGCCGATCCCACATCCGCACGAAGGCGGACAGACCGCGGTAACCGTTTTCCTCGAAATCGCGGGCACGGGTGTGCAGCATACGCAGGTTGGCAACCGCTTGCCGCCCGTTCTCCTGCACACCGTAAATGTGTTCGATCGACAGATCGTCGTAGATGCGTTCGATCAGGCGGTCAATGGGCAAAACGGGTGACAAGGTACGCCAATGCTCGGTAGCGGAAAGGAAAAGGCGGCATTTTTCGGCCAACTCACCCTCCTCGCGTGCGGTTTTCCGCAAATTGGCGTACAGCGAGGCGTTCTTGTTTTTCAAACGCAGCAACGCCAGATCGTCCACCGTGAACTGCCACAGCGGCGAGGTCATGGCGGAAACCATCGAAATGGAAAGCGAGGGGTTATCCAAAAACCGCAGAAGCTCCAGCACCGTGCGGATTTCCACCGCATCGGACAGCGGCTCGCGGCGGTTGCACACCGCCGGGATTCCCAGCCGCTTCAGTTCTTTGACAAACGCCTCGGCGTGTCCCTTGATCGAACGGAGAATGATGCAGATATCGCGGTATTCGGCCGGTCGGACGCCTTGCTTGGATTGGATCGGCAACGACCCCACCATCCGCCGGATATCGGCGGCGATCACCTGCGCCTCCGCCGTATCCTTGCCGTCGTCTTGCAGGAAGGTCAGCTCGGTGTGATAGGGAAGACCGCCCTCCTGCTCGTATTTGGCGCTGGGATACAGCGCTTCCTTTTCGCCGTAATGAATGCCGCCGATCGGTTCGATCATCATCTGTCGGAACAGGAAATTGATCGCGTCGGTCACTTCGGAACGGCTGCGGAAATTGTTGCTCAGCATCACGGTGGCGGGATAATGCACACCGTCGAATTCGCAGCCGTTGTTTTGCTGATGGATAAACAGCTTGGAGCGTGCCTGACGGAAGCCGTAAATGCTCTGCTTGACGTCACCGACAAAGAACAGATTGCTCTCGTTTTTCGAAACGGCGCGGAAGATGGCGTCTTGCACCTCGTTGGTGTCCTGATATTCGTCGATGAGGATCTCGTCAAATTGCTCGGCAATCTCGGCAGCCGTTTCGGTCAGACTGCCGTCTTGATACAGCAATTGAAGGGTCAGATGTTCCAGATCGTTGAAATCCAGACCGTTTTGATCCCGCTTTTTGACGGTAAACCGCTTGTTCGCCTCGCGATACAGACCGATGAGCGATCGCACGATCGGACGGCTGAGAGCGTCGGCTTTGGTTGAAAACTCATCCTCGTCGAACCAAAATACCTTGGACAGGCAGTCCTTGGTGCCGTTGCGCAGATCCTCGATCCGCTTTTTAAAATCGGGGTCGGTTCCCTTGGGGGCATTGCCCACCTTGACCTCGGTTCTGTTTTTCAGGGCGTTCCACAGTTCCTCGGTTGACAGCTCGTCGATGCGCGGCAACAGATCCGAAAGGAACTGCTTGTTGTTCAGCAGATGGGGGATACGGGTGATCGCAAACGCGTCCTCAGGCGGCAACAGCGCCAGCGCCCGTTCGGTCAGGCTGAGTGCGTGTGCCACCTGCCATTTCAGCGTGCGGCGGAACAGCTTATCCCGCAGTTCCCGTGCCGCGGCGCCGCCGTCATCCAGCTTGGTTTCCTGTTCTCGCAGCCACGTGTCCGGAAACGCAAAGGATTTGGTGACGTAATCGTACAGCTGCTCGACCGCTTCGACAATGGGGCGGTCGTTTTTCTTGGCGGAAAGGCAATCCACCAGCCGGGCAAAATCCGCGTCCCGAGCGGCGTACCGCTCCTCAACCGTTTCGCGGATCGCTTCGGTCAGCAATTCGCGCACCTGCTCGGCAGGCAGGATCTTGAATTCGGGGGAAAGCCCCAGCAGGTGAGCGTGATCGCGCAACAGCCGCATACAGAACGAGTGAACGGTGGAGATGCGTGCCATCGGCAGCAGCAGGCATTGCCGCCGCAGAAGCGAATCGGCAGGATTTTTCGCCAGCTCGGCTTGCAGCGCTTTTTCCAGACGTCCGCGCATTTCGGCGGCGGCCGCCTCGGTAAAGGTCACCATCACCAGACGGCTCGGCTCGAGCGGATCGTTCCGATCGGTCAGACGGCGGATGATACGCTCGACCAAAACGGCGGTCTTACCCGATCCGGCTGCAGCGGAAACCAGTACCGTACCGCCTTTCGCGTCAATGGCGTTTTGTTGCGCCGGTGTCCAGGATTTGACTTCCTCTGCCAACACGCTCACTCCTTTCGTAACTTTAAGCATACACCATTCCGACGAATTTTGCAAGTAAAAAACGCATCGAGAAGTTCTCGATGCGTTTTGGTTTTACAGCGCTTTGGTTTCGATTTCTTCGGTCGCCTTGGCGATGAAGTCGGCCAGCGACATGGTGCCGAGGTCGCCGTTCTTGCGGGAACGGACCGCCACCTCGCCGTTTTCGGCTTCCTTGTCGCCGATCACCAGCATATACGGCACCTTTTCCATCTGCGCACGACGGATCTTGTAGCCGATCTTTTCGTTGTCGTAGTCCACCTCGACACGCTCGATACCGGCCGCCATCAGCGCCTCGCGGATCTCGGCCGCCTTGTCGGCGGTACGGTCGGTGATGGGGAGGATGCGGATCTGCTCGGGAGCGAGCCACAAGGGGAAAGCACCGGCGTACTTCTCGATGAGCAGCGCGAGCGTACGCTCGTAGCAACCGACCGAGGTACGGTGGATGATGCAGGGGTTTTTCTTGCTGCCGTCCTTGGCAACGTATTCCATACCAAAGGTCTTGGCCAGCATCTGGTCAATCTGGATGGTGATGAGGGTGTCTTCCTTACCGAAGACGTTTTTGATCTGAATATCCAGCTTCGGACCGTAGAACGCCGCTTCACCGATACCCACCTTGTATTGGATACCGAGATCGTCGAGAATCTCCTTCATCAGACCCTGCGCCTCGTTCCACTGCTCGGGCGTACCGATGTATTTCTCGGTGTTGTTGGGATCCCACTGCGAGAAGCGGTAGGACACGTCCTCGTACAGACCCAGCGTTTTGAGCATAAAGGTGGTCAGCTCGAGGCACTTGCGGAACTCGTCCTTCAACTGCTCGTCGGTGCACATCAGGTGACCCTCCGAGATGGTGAACTGACGGACGCGGATAAGACCGTGCATTTCGCCCGACGCCTCGTTGCGGAACAGGGTGGAGGTCTCGGCTAACCGCATCGGCAGATCGCGGTAGGAACGGGCGCGGTTGAGATAAGCCTGATACTGGAACGGGCAGGTCATCGGACGCAGTGCGAACACTTCCTCCTCGTCCGCCTTGTCGGCATCACCCAGCACGAACATACCGTCGCGGTAATGATCCCAGTGACCGGAGATCTTGTACAGATCGCTCTTGGCCATCAGCGGGGTTTTGGTCAGCAACCAGCCGCGCTTCTGCTCCTCGTCCTCGACGAAGCGCTGCAGCAGCTGCACCACACGGGCGCCCTTCGGCAGCAGGATCGGCAGACCCTGACCGATGACGTCGCTGGTGGTGAACAGCTCCAGCTCGCGACCGAGCTTGTTGTGATCGCGCTTTTTGGCTTCTTCCTGCTGCTCCACCCAAGCATCCAGCTCGGATTTTTTCGGGAAAGCGGTGCCGTAGATACGCTGCAGCATCTTGTTCTTTTCGCTTCCGCGCCAGTAGGCGCCGGTAGCGGAAAGCAGCTTGATCGCCTTGATGCCGCCGGTGGTCATCAGATGCGGACCGGCGCACAGATCGACGAAATCGCCCTGACGGTAGAAGCTGATCTTTTCGCCTTTGCCGGCGTGCTCCGCAATCAGCTCCAGCTTGTACGGCTGATCGGCCATCAGCTTTTCGGCTTCCGGCACGTCCAGTTCAAAGCGTTCGATCGGCAGCTCCTGCTTGACGATGGCCTGCATTTCGGCTTCGATGGCGGCGAGATCCTCGGGGGTAAACGCACGCTCGACGTCGAAATCGTAGTAGTAGCCGTTGTCGATCGCCGGACCGATGGCAAATTTCGCGTTCGGGAACAGATGCATCACCGCCTGCGCCAGAATGTGGGACACGGTGTGGCGGTACGCCTTGCGGCCGTCCTCGTCGTTAAAGGTGAGAATTTCCACCGCACAGTCCTCGGTCAGCGCGGTGCGGAGATCCACCACGGCGCCGTTGACTTTGGCGGCGGTGGCGGCGCGGAACAGACCCATCGAGATGTCGCGGCACAGGGCTTCCACCGTCGTGCCGAGCTCCACCTCGCGGACGTCGCCGCTCGGTAACGTAATTTTCAACATGGAAAACAACTCCTTCCTAAGGTTTGTAAAAAAATAAACGCGCCCCGATGCCGTCTGGCAAAGGGACGCGGACGCTGCGTGGTTCCACCCTTTTTCGGTTGCCCTCCGGCAACCCTTTGTCGACCGATAACGGGGTCAGCCGTTTTCTCTTACTGCTTTCGGAGAAACACTCCGGGGCGGTGGCGATATTCCTGCCGATCTGCGTCGCTTCCAGCACAAGGCGCCGCTCTCTGGAGATCGGGGGAGGCGGAATACAGCATCCCCATCAACGTTTGTGTATCCAGTTTATCACGCCTGCGGATGGTTGTCAAGCATTTTCCGTCGGTTTGCCCTTGCATTTTTCGATAAATCGGTATATAATAACTGTTAAGTATAATTTTCGCTGTGTACGGGGACACTTTTCGCGAGAGGAGTGGAACGGTATGCGTGAACAACATTCATCACAAAACGGCGTCGTTTCGGTCGGTGACGGGGACAGCCGTTTTCATTGCCTGACCGTCATCGGCCAGATCGAGGGGCATTACGCCCTGCCGTCGGACAACAAGACCACCTGCTACGAGCACGTCATTCCGCGCTTGGTGGAGGTGGAGGAGGATCCTGCCGTCTACGGCCTGCTGGTGGTGCTCAACACCGTTGGCGGCGATATCGAGGCAGGGCTCGCGCTGGCGGAGCTGATCGCCGGTATGCGAAAACCGACCGTGTCGCTGGTGCTCGGCGGAGGACACTCCATCGGCGTGCCGCTGGCGGTGGCCGCCAAACGGTCGTTTATCGTGCCGTCTGCGACCATGACCATCCATCCCGTCCGTACGACCGGAACGGTGCTGGGTGTGCCTCAGGCTTTTTCGTATTTTCGCAAGATGCAAGCGCGCATCACCCGCTTTGTCACCGACCATTCGCGCATTTCGGCGGAGGACTATATGGCCTACTGTATGGCCACCGACGAGCTGACCACCGACGTCGGCTCGGTGCTGGAGGGAAAGGACGCGGTCGCCTGCGGCTTGATCGATGCGGTCGGCTCGCTGTCCGATGCCATCACGGAACTGAAAAAATTACGCAACTGACATAATTCGAGGAGAGGGAAACACATATGGCAACTCGTAAACGTAAATCCACCCAAAAATCCACCCCCCGTAAGGCTCCGAGCCACGCCAAAAAGACCGGCGGCAACGGGCAGGTAGCGGCGATCGTCCTGTTCGCCGTGGCGATCCTGCTGCTGTGCGTCGCGCTGATTCCGAGTGACGGCGCGCTGTGGACGGGGATGAAGAGCCTGGTCTTCGGTCTGTTCGGCTGGCTGGCGTATCTGGTGCCGATCGCCCTCGGCGCGATCGCGGTGTTTCTCGCCAGAGAAAAGTCGATGAACAAGCCGATGGTGCTGACCGTTGCGATCACGCTGATGATTGCCACGCTGATGTTCGTGATCGAATACAACGCCGACAAGACCAGCTTTATGGCGGATTGGATGGCGGCGTTCGGTCATAGCTTCAAGCATCCGTCTACCGGCGGTCTGATCGGCGCTTTGTTCGGCTATCTGTTCTTCGTGCTGTTGGGCAAAACGGGTGCGATCATCGTGGCGGTTTTGTTGCTGTTTGCGACCGTGATGCTGGTGACCGGCACCACCCTGATGCGCTTCATCCACTTGGTCTCCAAGCCGGTGAAGAAGGCAGGCGAGGGCATCCAGCACGTGGTGGAGGAAGCCGGCGAAAAGATGCGTTCCAAGGACGCGGAAGCGGATGAAACGGAAGAAAAGCCGGAGGGCAAACGCCGCTCCCGTATCGATATCGAGATGGGGGACGGCTACGTCGATCAGCAGACGCCGGCGGAAGCCGCGATGGAGGAACTGCGCAAGACGGCGATTGCTGAGCCGAAGGAGCTGCCGCAGGAAAAAGGCAACAAGCGCGCAGCGCTGGAAAAGGCCGCCCGTGACTTGCACGAGGAGCCGGAAACGGACAAGCCGCAAAAAGGCGCGGAGATGCCCGAGGATCTGCCCGACGAGGTGGTGGCGGAGGCTCCTGCCGTCTATAAGCTGCCGCCGTTGACCCTGCTGGATCACGCCCGTTCGGTGGACGATTCCGCCGCTTCGCTGGAAATGAAGACCAACGCCGAACTGTTGGTCAAGACCCTCCGTGATTTCGGCGTCGAAACGCAGGTGAGCAACATCGTACGCGGTCCGGCGGTCACACGCTATGAGCTGGGACTGGCCGCAGGCGTCAAGATCAGCAAGATCACCGGTCTGTCGGATGACATCGCGATGCGTCTGGCCACCACCGGTGTCCGTATCGAAGCCCCCATTCCCGGCAAGGCGGCGGTGGGTATCGAAATTCCCAACCGCGTCAAATCCTCGGTCAGCCTGCGGGAACTGGTGGACAGCGCCGAATTCCGCGATGCCAAGAGCAAGCTGACCGTTGCGCTGGGTAAGGATATTACCGGTCAGTCGGTGATGGTGGATCTGTCCAAGATGCCCCACCTGCTCATCGCCGGTACCACCGGCTCGGGTAAATCGGTGTGTACCAACTCGATGATCCAGAGCATTTTGTTCCGCGCCCGTCCCGACGAAGTCAAGCTGTTACTTATCGACCCGAAACAGGTCGAATTTACGGTGTATAACGGCATTCCGCACCTCATCGTTCCGGTGGTGACCGATCCGCGTAAGGCGGCCGGTGCGCTCGGCTGGGCGGTGACCGAAATGCTCCGCCGTTATCAGACCTTCGCGTCCTCCAAGGTGCGCGATATCAAGGCGTATAACGAGAAAGCGGAAACGGACGACAGCCTGCCGAAGATGCCGCATATTCTCATTGTGATCGACGAGCTGGCCGACCTGATGATGGCGGCAGGCAACGAGGTGGAAGATTCCATCTGCCGCTTGGCGCAGATGGCGCGTGCGGCAGGTATGCATATGGTCATTGCGACCCAGCGCCCGTCCACCGACGTCATCACCGGTCTGATCAAATCCAACATCCCCAGCCGTCTGTCGCTGACCGTGGCGTCGGCGGTGGACTCCCGTATTATTCTGGACGGCAGCGGCGCGGAAAAACTGCTGGGTAACGGCGATATGCTGTTTATGCCCATCGGTCTGTCCAAGCCGGTTCGCGTGCAGGGCTGCTTCGTGTCCGACCGCGAGGTCAACTCGGTGGTGCAGTTCCTCAAGCCCGGTGAGGAGGACGTGCCGGAATACGACCAGGCGGTCATTCAGGAGATCGAACGCCAGGCGGCGCAGGTCTCGGTCGGCGGCAAGGGCGGTCGCGACGTCGGCGGCTCGGAGGAGAGCGACGGCGACAGCTTCGAGGAAGCCGATCCGATGCTGGCGCAGGCGGTGGAAGTGGTGCTGGATGCCGGCGAAGCCTCCACCTCGCTGCTGCAGCGTAAACTTCGCCTCGGCTATGCCCGCGCCGGTCGCCTGATCGACGATATGGAGCAACGCGGCATTATCGGTCCGCACGTCGGCTCCAAACCCCGTGAATTGATGATCACCCGCGCCCAGTGGATGGAAATGAATATGATGTCCGATAATCCGCTCGGCGACGACGAATAACCGACAAAACCCGCTGTTTACAGAACAGCGGGTTTTTGTTGTCAAAATGCCTAAAATTACCGCTTGTTTCGGATACAGAAACGGCACATTTTTTTCGGAAATCGGTTGACTAATAAGAATAAAAGGCGTATGATAATAGAGTACAGCGCTTTAACGCGTTGAAATGCAAAATTTTGGAGGTAGAGAACAATGGCAAGAATTTACAATTTCTCGGCAGGTCCGTCCATGCTGCCGGAGAAGGTACTGAAGACCGCGCAGTCTGAACTGCTGGAGTACGGTACGTCCGGTCAGTCTGTGTTGGAGATGAGCCACCGAAGTTCCTACTTTGACGCGATCATTAAGGAAACCGAAGCCGCGATGCGCCGTGTACTGAACGTGCCGGACAACTACAAGATCGGCTTTTTCCAGGGCGGCGCGACTCAGCAGTTTGCGATGGTTCCGCTGAACTTTATGACTACCGGCAAAGCAGACTACATCGTGACCGGTAACTTCTCCAACCTGGCGGCGAAAGAGGCGAAGAAATTCGGTGAGGTCAACATCATTGCCAACACCGAGGATAAGAACTTCACCTACATCCCCGACGTCAAGTCGCTGAACTACACCCCCGACGCGAGCTATATCCACATCTGCCAGAACAACACCATCTTCGGTACCACCTACGTGGACGTGCCGGAGGTAGAGGGTGTGCCGCTGGTGGCGGATATGTCCAGCTGCATCTGCAGCGCGCCGGTGGATATCAACAAGTACGGCGCCATCTACTTCGGCGTGCAGAAGAATATCGCGCCTGCCGGTATGGCGGTGGCGATCATCCGTGAGGATCTGCTGGGCAAGGCGGCCGCCAACGTGCCGACCATGATGAACTACGACACCATCATCAGCAAGGAGAGCATGTACAACACGCCGCCGTGCTGGTGCATCTACATGACCGGTCTGGTGATGAAGTATCTCGAGGAGGACATCGGCGGTCTGGAGAATATGGAGAAGATCAACCGCAACAAGGCCGGTATCCGGTACGACTTCCTCGACAGCCAGAGCTTCTTCGTCAACCCCGTGGAGAAGAAGTATCGCTCGCTGATGAACGCGACCTTCACCTCGCCGTCGGCCGAGCTGGATAAGAAATTCTGCGCCGAAGCGGCGGAAGCAGGCTTCGTCAACCTGAAGGGTCACCGTCTGGTGGGCGGTATGCGTGCCTCGATCTACAACGCGATGCCGACCGAAGGCGTCGAGAAGCTGGTCGATTTTATGGCTGACTTCGCCAAGAAGAATGGCTGATCGGCAAAAAGGAATGGGAGTGAACGTCAATGAATATCTTAACGCTTAATAAGATCGCTGCCTGCGGCACCGATCTGTTCGATAAGGCCACCTATACGGTCGGTGATGCGGTGGAAAATCCCGTCGGTATCCTCGTCCGTTCGGCGGCTATGCACGATATGGAGCTGCCGGAATCGGTGCTGGCCATCGGTCGCGCCGGCGCCGGTACCAACAACATTCCGGTGGACGCCTGCGCCGATAAGGGCGTGGTGGTGTTCAACACCCCCGGCGCCAACGCCAACGCGGTCAAGGAGCTGGTGCTGTGCGGTCTGTTGCTTGCCTCCCGTAAGGTGGTTGCCGGTATCGAATGGGCCAAGAGCCTGAAGCCGGAGGGCGACGCGGTCGCCAAGCTGGTGGAAAAAGGCAAGGGTCAGTTCGTCGGTCCGGAGATCCTCGGCAAAAAACTGGGCGTCATCGGCCTCGGTGCGATCGGCGGCATGGTCGCCAACGCTGCGGATGCGCTCGGTATGCAGGTGTACGGCTACGATCCGTATATGTCGGTTCAGGCGGCGTGGGGTCTTAACCCGAGCATCCACCAGGTGGCGGATATGAACGAGATTTTTGCTACCTGCGACTACATTTCGCTGCACGTGCCCTGCCTCGACAGCACCAAGGGTATGATCAACGCGACCACCATTGCCACCATGAAGGACGGCGTCCGCATTCTGAACTTCGCCCGGGGCGACCTGGTCAACAACGCCGATATGATCGCGGCGCTGGAGAGCGGCAAGGTTGCCCGCTACGTCACCGATTTCCCGAACGCGGCGGTGCTGGACGTGGACGGCGTTGTGCCGCTGCCGCACCTCGGCGCTTCCACCCCCGAAAGCGAGGACAACTGCGCGGTGATGGCGGCGCAGGAGCTGATCGATTACATCGAAAACGGCAACATCGTCAACTCGGTCAACTTCACGACCGGCGCCGGTCCCCGTTGCACCCCCTGCCGCATTTGCGTGCTGCATAAGAACCTCCCCGGTTTGATTGCGCAGATTTCGGGTGCGATGTCCGACGTGGGCATCAACGTTGACTCGTTGCTCAACCGCTCGAAAAAGGAAAACGCGTACACCGTGTTGGATATCGACACCGTGGCGCCGCAGTCGGCGCTGGATGCCATCTCCGCGATCGATGGTGTGATCCGCGTTCGTGAGATCGTGTAATTCCCCCCAAACCTCAAAAGACGGTATCTGCGGATACCGTCTTTTTTATTGTTGACAAGCGGCGTACTTTGTTATAAAATACCTATATATGCGTACGCGTTTTCGTACGGAACAAGAGGAGGATTTTCCGAATGAAAAAATGGCTCGGTTTGTTGCTTTGCGCGGCGATGCTGCTCGGTTTGGCGGCTTGCGCCGGCAACACGCAGGCAACCTACAACGGTTTCCAGTATAAGATCAAGGACGACGCGGTGATCATCACCGGATATACGGGCGGCGCCGCCAAGGTGACCGTGCCGGAAACCATCGAAGGCAAGCCGGTTACCACCATCGGCAAGGAGGCCTTTGCCTACTCCGACCATATCAAGTCGGTCAAGCTGCCCGAGGGTCTGACCGTCATCGGCTCCCGCGCCTTTATGTGGTGTGAGATGATGACGACGGTGGAACTGCCGTCCACCCTGACCGACGTCGGCGTCGGCGCGTTCTCCAACTGCACCGACCTGCACGAGATCGAATTGCCGGTCGGCCTGCGAGCGGTGGGGGATAACGCGTTCTTCTATTGCAACAGCTTGGAGGTCATCAATGTGCCGAGCACCGTGACCTATCTGGGTCAGCAGGCATTCGCGTATTGCTCCAAGCTGACCGACGTGACCTTGCCGGTCGGTCTGGTCGAGCTGTCCGAGAAGCTGTTCTTCAAGTGCAGCTCTCTGGAAAACATTGTTCTCCCGATCACCCTCGCCAAGGTCGGCGACCTGGCGTTCTCGGATTGCACCCATTTGGAAACGATCGGCATTCCTGCTTCGGTGGCGACCATCGGTGAAAACGCCTTTATGGATTGCCGTGATCTGAAGAGCGTGACCTTTATCCCCGGCTCACTGCGCTCTCTGGGGGACAACGCCTTTGCCGGTTGCGGCAACCTGGTGCAGATCACGTTGCCCGACACGCTGCTGCAGATCGGCAACGGTGTCTTCTCCGGTTGCACCACGATGGTGTCGATCACCATTCCGCAGTCGGTCACTGCGATCGGTGAAAGCGTGTTCTACCGCTGCTTGGCCGATCTGGTCATTCGCGGTGTGCCCGGCAGCTATGCGGCCAACTATGCGGTCGAAAACAATATGGATTTCGAGCCGATCGGCGGTCAAACCGCGGCCTGAATATGTACATCGGATAGGCGGGGGAGTTCTCCCGCCTATCGTCATCCTGCCAAAGGAGTGAGCTTGTGTGAAAATTGTGATTGTCGGTTGCGGTAAGATCGGTACCACCATTCTGTCCAGCTTGCTGGCGGAGGGGCACGACGTGACGGCGGTTGACTCCTCGCCTGCCGTTATCGCCGAGCTGACCAATATTTACGACGTGATCGGCCTGTGCGGCAACGGTATGGACTCGGACGTGCTGGCGGAAGCCGGCGTGGATACGGCGGAGCTGTTTGCGGCGGTGACCGGCTCGGATGAGTTCAATATGCTCAGCTGCTATTTGGCTCGTCAGATGGGCGCCAAGCACACGATCGCCCGTATCCGCAACCCCGAATACAACGACGATAGTCTGGCGTTTCTCCGCCAACAGCTCAATCTGTCGGTGGCGATCAACCCCGAACGCCGCGCCGCTCGTGAGTTGTACAACGTGCTGAAACTGCCGTCTGCGGCGAAGGTGGAAACCTTCTCGGTGCGGAATTTTGAAATGGTGCAGCTGAAGCTCAAGCCCGACTCGGCGCTGGACGGTCTGTCGCTGATCGAACTGCGCCAGAAATACCCCCAAAAATTCCTCGCCTGCGTGGTGCAGCGTGGGGATGAGGTGGTGATCCCCGACGGTCAGTTCGTGCTGAAAAGCGGCGATAAGGTCGGCTTTACCGCCACCCCGTCCGAGATGAATAAGCTGATGAAAAATCTCGGCTTGATGAAGAAACAGGCGCGTAACGTGATGATTCTCGGTGCGAGCAAGACGGCGTTTTATTTGGCCAAGCAGCTGCTGGCAGGCGGCAGCTCGGTCAAGATCATCGAAAAGGATACGGCGCGCTGCGAATCCTTCTCCGAACAGCTCCCCGGCGTCGTGATGATCAACGGCGACGGCGCTCAGCAGGAATTGCTGCTGGAGGAAGGGCTCAAGACGATGGACGCGTTCGTGGCGCTGACCGGTATGGATGAGCAGAATATTCTGATTTCGTATTTTGCATCCTCGGTGGAGGTGCCGACGGTCATCGCCAAGGTCAACCGCGACGAGTTCGCGGTGATGGCGGAGAAGCTCGGCCTCGACCGCCTGGTATCCCCTCGCAAGACGGTGGCGGATATTTTGGTGCAGTATGCCCGTGCGGTGCAGAATTCGATGGAAAGCAGCAGCGTGGAAACGCTGTATAAGCTGATGGATGACAAGGCGGAAGCACTGG
>JAFOFS010000063.1 GCA_017387165.1 Clostridia bacterium | reverse complement strand
GTATCCAAGCTATACTTCAGTATGGTGAACAACGCCTGTAAACCCCTGCGGTTTTCGGAAGCGTTTTACCTCGCCACCAAGGGCGGCGGCGCCTTTTTCGGTCAGGTCGGCAGCCTGGAGGCAGGCTATGAATTTGACGCGGTCGTTTTGGATGACAGCGTGCTGCCTCATCCGCAGAGCCTGACCCTTGCGGAGCGAATGGAACGCGCCGTCTATTTGGAACTGGATCAAAAGAAGATAACGGCTAAATACGTAGCCGGTAAGAAGATAGAACTGTAAAAAGGGGGCATCATCGTGTCCAAAAAACGAAGAAAATTTGCCGATGACGGCTGGGCGGTCTGGATTGACGGCGACGACACCAGCACCATCCACATCAACGATTGGCTGAATCCCAAGGGCAAAAGCTATGTGGATATTGCGATTCACATCCGAGGGATCCGGTCAAGCAAAGCGCTGAACGTGTACGTCCCGTTTGCGGTGGTACACGAGGAAATACAGGATGTGTCCCTCTCCTTTCGGGATACGAAAATCCTGCAGGCGATCTTCAGCGCCGCCTGCATCGTGGACTATCAGAAAAATCAGTACGCCTCCGAGATCGCCTACAACGGAAAAACCGTCGATATCGTGCATATCGGCGCCACCGGCTTTCGCACCGAGCCGTTAGCCGACGGCACGCTTATCCGCGTGGATCTGCAGGAGATACAGCCGTATCTGGACAACGACGAAGCGTACTTCATCTGGCGGATGCCGCACAAATCGCTGGACGCTATTTTTAAGCCGTACGTGGACGTGGGCAATGCGATGGAACGCCTGCGCGACCTGATCACCACGCCGGTCGTATCGGAAAAATACGGCTACTCCATCCGCATCAACGAATCGCGGCTTTTGCCGGAGGAGATCACCCGCATCGGTATGTTCCACCGCCAAAAGCTGAAGAAGGCGGTTATCACCCTCTCGGTGGATGAAACGTACGAACTCAACGACAGCAATTGCTATCGCATCCGCCGGCTGGAAGAAAATCTGTACCGCAACTACCTTCCGCAGGATTATCGGTGCGACGACGTGATCACCTACCAATGGAACCAAAGTCGTGAGGAAAGCCTGCAGGGTCAGTTTAATTTCTATTACAGCATCACGCGAAACGCGGTCAGCCGCGCCAGTATGTTCTTGTATATGCTGCTGTTGCTGGCGGTCGGCGTTTTCGGTGACTTTATATCCGAAGCGGTTCAGGCGCTGATCCGCTTGTTTATTTGAGGAGGTGCTTGTGTGCGTTTGGTTATACCCATCTTGCTGAATTGCGCCCTCGTGCTGGGGGTGTATTTGGCAGACAAATACACCGCCTTTAAGAAGCTGCCGTGGATTGCCAAGCAGATCGTCATCGGACTCCTTTTCGGCGGCGTTTCGGCGTTTGCCTCCAGTCACGGTATGGAATGGCTGGGCACGGTTGTCAACGTGCGCGACGCGGCACCGCTTTCGGCAGGATTGATTTTTGGCGCACCTGCCGGCATCATTTCCGGTCTGATCGGCGGCCTGTATCGTTGGTTCTCCGTCTACTGGGGTGGAGGCGCGTATACGCAGCTGGCGTGCAGCTTGGCCACCGTGCTGGCAGGATGTATGGCGGCCGGCGTTCGCTCGCTGATGTTTGACAACAAAAAGCCAACCTGGACCTACGGCGTCTGTATTGCGGTGGTGTGCGAAGTCCTCCATATGATTTTGATCTTCCTGACCAATATGGACAATTCCTCCCGCGCCTTTGAATTCGTCAAGGGCGCCACCGGTCCGATGATGCTGGGCAACGCCGTAGCGGTGGGGGTTTCCCTCATTCTGGTGTCCCTTTTCAGCCACGAACGGTTTTTCAAAAAGAAAGCCTCGGAGGGCATTGCCCACACCTTCCAACGACGTCTCCTGAGTTGTATCGTGATCGCCTATCTCATTACCAGCACCTTTACGT
>JAFOFS010000062.1 GCA_017387165.1 Clostridia bacterium | reverse complement strand
ACTGCATCCTCGTAGGCGTGCATGGGGATGTGCATGAGCATGGAAGTATGGTTACAACCCTGGGCCTTCAAAGCGGTGGCCTGTTCCTTGTACCAGTTACCGCGACTTCAATAAGTGGAAGGAAGTGTCCTACCAGCCGACCTCCAAGAACGGTCAGACCTTGAACGGTCAGGACACTTCCGCCGGTCGCTTCGAATTCTACGAAGACGAGCCGGGTCTTGCCGGTATTGCCGGCTTCACCTCGCAGGGCTTCGGCCGTATCGAGTCGTGGGGCGTGATGAAATATTATAACCTCAACGGCAAATCCACCATGACCGGCGATTATTTCGGTATGAACTCGGCAATCACCCCGATCGACGCCCCTAACGGCGCCTATTCGGCGGAGCTGTACCTCCGCACCAACGCGGAGGCGCGCAGCCGCCTCGTCCGTGTGATGATCACCCGCTACCACGAACAGAACGGTACGATGGTGCAGGAAACCTCCGCGCCCAATACCGTCTTTGACCTGCGCCTGCAGGACACCGACGATTGGCAGAAGATCAAGGTGTGGTTTGACGGCAACGGTGCCGACGGCATCACCCTTACCGTTTTGATGTTCGACGGCGACGGCGAGACCGCCGTTATCGACGTGGACTGCGTCTCTTTGACCAAGCTGTCCGATCAGCCGACCGGCGCGAATCTGGATATGCAGATCGGTGAACTCGGCAATATGCCTGCCAACTGGTCGAAGGGCGGCCACGCCGCGTCCACCTTGACGCTGGTGGAATCCCCGAACGGCAACGCAGGGGATATGGCGGCCAAACTGACCTACCCGACCGACGACTATGAGCACGCCGAATTCGGCTACGCCGTGGCCATGTCCCAGTTGATCCCCGTCAAGGCGGGTCGCGTCTACGAGATCAGCTATTGGGGCAAGGTGGACGGCTACGCCAAGGTCAACGGCTGGCTGGACGTCTCCCAGTTCAAGGATGCGCAGATGAGTGCCAGCGCCAGCGGCTCTCCGAACGGTATGTACCGCCAGTGGGCGCAGTACGAGGACACCTGCGCTTGGCAGAAGATCAGCTTCACCCTGCGTACCACCACCAAGTTCGGTGTGGAGGACTTCTTCATCCGACTGGATTTCGCAATCCGCGGCGAGGGTGCGTTTATCTTCGACGACGTGACGGTGCGTGAGCTGACCGACGAAGAAACCGCTCCGAACTTCGATTTCGAAAACGACTACAACGCCGATGACATTCCCGATGGCTGGTATATGAGTCTGGCGCGTGATATGGTCGGCTACCGTGAGATCGACGACACCTTCTACCACGACGGTAAGCAGAGTATGCACATCGTGCGTGAGAGTGCTTCGGAGCACGGCTTTGTGAATTCCGCCACCCTGTTCCCGATCACGGCGGGTTACGTGTACGAATTCTCCTTCTGGTACGCCTCCTGCAACGCTTCCCCCGAGGCATTCCTGCGGATGGATATGTATTTCTACGACGCCAACGGCGCTCGCCTGCAGGAAAACGGCATCAATAAGTTTGTCCGCGGCCGTCAGGTGATACTGAACGCCGATACCGAGCGTGACGAATGGTCGCAGGCTTATACCCGTACCGAAATTCCGGTTGGCGCGGTGTATGCCTCGCTGGAGTTCTACTACACCATCGGTGATTCCGAGGTGTGGGTGGACGACATCACCGTCGCGCCGGTGATGGATAACGCCGCCACGGCGGACACCTCCTTCAATATCATCGCCCACAGCGACTTCCACGCGGTCACCTCCGACGGTGAGATCCCGAAATGGTCGCTGCAGAGCGAAGGCGGCGCCGCCGACTTCTCGGTTGTCAATAAGCCGGAGGACGCCGACTACGATAAGTACGACAACGCCTACAGCTACTTTGACGACAATCAGCAGCTGCAGACCGAGTACTACGATGACTACGGCCGCCTGACGGTGACCGACGGTCAGCACTATATGAAGTTCACCACCACCGGCGTGATGACCAACTACCAGTATCAGGTGGTCGGTCGCTACCGCAGTGACAAATCGGCAACCGCCGAGGTGCGCTTCTACGACTACAAGGGCACCTTGATTCCCGAAAAGAGCAAATCCATCGACCTGTCCCCGACGGGCGGCGAATGGGCAGAGTACACCTTCGACTTCATCGCCCCGAGCCACACCTACGTCGGTATCCTGCTCGGTCTGGACGAAGCGGGTACGCTGGAAACCGATAACCTGCTGATT
>JAFOFS010000061.1 GCA_017387165.1 Clostridia bacterium | reverse complement strand
GTCCACGGCGGCACGGCCGCCGCTGCCCATTCCGTCGCTTAAAACGGCGGTCAGGCGACCGTTTTGCTCCGACCAGCTGACCGCGTCGCCGCAGAGCTTTTCTCCCTCACACGGCAGCTGGGCGGATTCGACGCGGACGCGGTAGCGCGGATGTTCCGAAAAGCGTACCGACACGTTGCCGTCCGGCAGGCGATGAAAGGTCGGGCGCGACAAGCGGCGGTCACAGCCGGAGGCAACCGCCTCCGCCCATTCCTCGCGGTCCAGCCGGCGGGGAAGCACGGCGGTGATCTCCACCGTTAAGCGGTCGCGTTCATCCTGCAGGCAGAGGATCTCCTGTGGGGTGATGCCGTGGTCGCGGCAGGCGGCGGCAACGCGTTCGGCCGCCGCGGTGTTGACCTTGGTAGTGGCGGAAAAGCGGTCGGACAGCTCCCCCAGCAGCTCCGCCATACTGAGAAATTGATCGGTGACCGCCGAGCGGATCTCGCCGATACGCCGAAACGCCGTTTCCCGTACGCAGAAGTCGGCGTAGCGGCGGGAGATCTCCGCGGTCAGCAGGTCGGGGCGAGCACAACGGGAGCGAAATTCGGACGGCAGATCGCGACGGGTGACCTGTCCGTTTTCCCGTAAACACGGTACCAAGCGGTGGAGGTGATCCAGCGTGCGGCGTTGTTCGGTCTGCCAGCAGGTCATCCGCAGACCGCAGCTGCGACAGGTGGAATCGGAAAGGGACGAAAACAGCGTTCCGATATCGGGGGCGCTGATGGAGGACAGCCGTCCCGACACGGTATCCACCGTATCCGCCACATCCCGCAGCGCCGTTTCGGCGGCTTGCAGGCGGCGGACGGCGGATTGGCGGACCCCTTCCGCCTCGGCGTGTTCCCGTTCACCGATAAACCAAACGGACAAGCGGGCATCCCAGCGACGGGGAACCGACAAAAACAGCACGCAGGCCGTGAGCGCTTCGTACAAGGTGATCAGCAAGGCGACGGCATCCGATCCTCCGACCGAGGCAATCACGTTGACCGCGAAAAATGCGCCGGCCGACGCCAGGCGACCGTAGCGGCTTAACCAGCCGGCCAGCAAGCCGCCGAGAGAAAAGGAGGCGGCAACCGTCGGGTCACCGCCCGACAGCATCATCGCTACCCCGAGGACGGTGCCGGCTACCGCGCCGCCTGCTTCCCGACCGACACGGGCAAACAGCAAGACGGCGATCGCCGCGACGATGCGACCAACCGAGATCTCCGCAATTTCCAGACCGGCTACCGAAAGCAGGCAAACGGCTCCGACCACCGTCAGGCAAAGGCGGTCGGTGGCTTGTCCGACCGCCGGCGGTTCCCCCTCCTCCAGCATACGGGCAGTCACGCGGAAGCAGCAGGCATACCCACCTGCCAACAGGCTTTCGCACAAGGTCAACAACAACCAATCCCACGAAAAGCCACCGACGAGGTACAGCGCCGCGCCGGTAATCAAGGTGGCGACGGCGGCGGAAAGAGGCGGAAACCAGCGGCTCTTCCCCACCGCATCCAGACCGCCCAGCACCCAACGCAGACCACCGACCATTGCCACCGCCGACAGGTAGTGCAGCAGGTTACTGCTCGGTTGCCCTGACAGCAAGTAGCCGATTCCAACCGCCAGATAGACGGGAGGGGCAATCGCCCCTTCGACCGCGGCAACCGCACCGACACCGAACGGCGCACCGTTGCCGTACACCGTACCGAGGGCAGACAGCAAGCCGAGCAGGCCGCTGATACCGAGGCGCGCAAGCGTGCCGGCCGCCGCCGTGCGGTGCGGCTGTGACGTTCGTTTGATGATTTTGGCTTCTTTCAACATCCGTGTGTTCCTCCCGACCGAAAATGTAGTCCCATTATAAGAGAAAAATACGGCGGCGAGAGTCGAAAGCGGTTGGCAGATGCTGTCCGAACGGGGAGGGAAGGAAATTATTTTGTAAAATCCGAAATTAGGGGTTTTCTTTTATGGAAAAAAGAGGTATAATATTCGTATATCTGCTATTGGTGAAAGGGGAAACCGTATGGCTATGGACTGCGATATCCTGCAAAGCGCAAAGCGTCTGCACTTTATCGGGATCGGCGGCAGCGGCATGAGTCCGTTGGTCGAGATCCTGCACACACTCGGTTACACCATCACCGGCTCGGACAACAACGAGTCGGATAACTTAAATCGAATCCGCCGTCTGGAACGGGTCACCGTGTTTATGGGACACCGAGCGGAGAACATTGAAGGCGCCGAGGCGGTGGTATACACCTCCGCCATCAGCAAAGACAATCCCGAGCTGCAGGCGGCCGCCGCAGCCGGCATTCCGCTGGTTGAGCGTGCGGTGCTGCTCGGCGCCATCTCCAAGCGATTTTCGCAGGCGGTGGCCATTGCCGGTACGCACGGCAAAACGACCACCACCTCGATGGTTTCGCAGATCCTGCTGGAAGCGGATCTGGATCCCACGCTGTTTATCGGCGGGCGGTTGCCGCTCATCCAAGCCAACGGACGCGCCGGGCAGTCGGAAACGATGGTGTGCGAGGCGTGCGAGTTCCAAAATCATTATCTCGAAATGACTCCGGCCATCTCCCTCATTCTGAACGTGGACGCGGATCATCTGGATTTCTTCGGGGATCTGGATGGTGTCATCCGTTCGTTCGCGCAGTTTGCCTCTCAGACCACCGACAAGGTGGTGTACAATCTCGACGATGAAAACACCAAGGCGGCGGTCAAGGACGTCCCTGCCGAAAAATTGGTCACCTACGGTCTTTCCTCCGAGGCGGAGTGGCACGCGGTCAACGCGGAAATGAAGGGCGCGTTCGGTGAGTACGATCTGTTCCGCGGTCAGCAGATGATCACCCACATTCGCTTGGGTGTTCCCGGTGTGCACAACATCAGCAATTCGGTCGGCGCGGCGGCGGTTGCCTCCCTCTGCGGAGCCACTCCGGCGCAGATCGCAGACGGTCTGCTGCATTTCACCGGCGCAGGACGGCGGTTTGAGTCGCTCGGCACCCACGGCGGCGTCGCCATCGTGGACGATTACGCCCATCATCCCACCGAGATCAAGGTGACCCTCACCACCGCCAAAAAAATGCCGTACAACCGTGTGTGGGCGGTGTTCCAGCCGTTTACCTTTACCCGCACCGCCCGTCATCTGGACGAGTTTGCGGAGGCACTGAGCATCGCGGATACCGCCGTGGTCAGCGACATTATGGGCTCGCGTGAGGTCAACGAATGGAACGTCCATTCCGAGCAGATCACCGACAAAATGCAAAACGGCGTGTACGTTGCGGATTTCGCCGGCATCACCGATTACGTCACGGCGCACGTGCAGCCGGGCGATCTGGTCATCACGATGGGCGGCGGCGACGTGTACAAGTGTGCGCGTATGATTGCGGCCAAGCTGGATGAACAATAAAACGAAAACACCCGTTGACGATGAATCGTCAACGGGTGTTTTTTGTTTTTCAGAAATCCTGCGCGTTGAGCCATTCGATGGCGGCGCACAATCCGTCCTCATCCAGCGGAAACACCGCGTGCACCTTGAGGTCGTCGTCGGTTGCTTCCAGGCAGTACGGGCCGGGCCAAGCGGTTACCGCCAGATCCTTCGGGCGTTTGATCGGGTTGCCCTCCGCGTCTTTGGTGATCGGGTCGATCAAAAAGCGCAGGTTGCCGTCCGATCCGGTCAGCGGATTTTTGTTTTCGTAGTAAAGCGGCTGGCGAAAATCTTTCCGTTGCAGCATTAGTCCGCCTCCTTTACGATGATGGAATCCTTTTCGACCGTCAGCGACAGCGCCTTGGGCGGATTTTCCCAACGATCGACCAGCAGCAACGCCACCGGATCCTCGACATAGCGGCGAATGGTGGCGCGCAGGTCACGCGCACCGCGCTTTCCGCCGGTCGAGCGGTCGGTCAACCACTGTTCGACCGCTGTATCCCACGTAAGGGCAATCCCCTTGTCAGAGAGCGGGGCAACCAGTTCTTCGAGCATCAGGCGGGAAATTTCCAACATTGTCCCCCCATTCAGCGGATCGAAGCAAACGATCTCGTCCACACGGGCGAGAAACTCGGGACGCAGGAACTCGGAGAGGGCTTTCATTGCCTTATCGCGAGAGCCTTCCTGTGCGGTACGGCCGAAGCCGAGCAGGTTTTCGGTATGGCTGCTGCCGGCGTTGGAGGTCATCACGATGACCGTATTTTCAAAGTTGACCACACGGCCGTGGGAGTCGGTGACGCGACCCTCGTCCAAAATCTGCAGCAGGATATTCAGTACGTCGGGGTGCGCCTTTTCGATCTCATCGAACAGCACCACCGAGTACGGTTTGCGGCGCACCTTTTCGGTCAGCTGACCCGCTTCGTCGTAGCCGACATAGCCGGGAGGCGAGCCGAGAATACGGGAGGCCGCATACTTTTCCATATACTCCGACATATCCAAGCGGATGAGCGCGTCGGGGGTATCGAATAACTGATCGGTCAACACCTTGACCAGTTCGGTCTTACCGACGCCGGTCGGTCCGACGAAGATAAACGAAGCAGGACGGCGGCGCGGTGAGATCTGCACACGGGTGCGGCGGATGGCGGCAGCGACCAGCGCGATCGCTTCCTCCTGTCCTTTGATCTTTTCGCGCAAGGCGTTTTCCAGACCGGCCAGCTTGGGCAGGGTGCTTTCCTGCACCTTGGCAGCCGGAATACCGGTCCACAGTTCCACCACGTGGGCGAGGTCGTCCTCGGTCACGGGGGCTTCGGTGGCGGCTTCCTTGATGGCATCTGCCTGTTGCTGCACACGCATCAATTCGCTGCGAACGGCGGAGAGCGCTTCGTAGTCCACCGCTTCGGCTTCTTTTTGGGACAGTTCATCCGCCTGCAGCTTGGCGATCTGCTTTTGCAGTTCGGCGTAGGTGTCGGCGGTCTTGTTCCGCAAAGCGGCGGCGGCGCACGCCTCGTCGATCATATCGATGGCTTTATCCGGCAGGAAGCGGTCGGTGATATACCGTTCGGACAGCCGCACGGCGCGGCGCACCAGCTGCTCCGAGAGCTTGACGCCGTGGAACTGCTCGTAGAACGAGCGGACGCCGAGCAGCATTTCGGTCGCATCTGCAAGGGAGGGTTCCTCCACCGTCACCGGCTGGAAGCGACGTTCAAGCGCCGCGTCTTTTTCGATATATTTGCGGTATTCCGAGAAGGTGGTCGCACCGATGACCTGAATTTCGCCGCGGGACAGCGACGGTTTCAGAATGTTGGCGGCGGACATACTGCCCTCCGAGTCGCCGGTGCCGGACAGGGTGTGCACCTCGTCAATAAACAGAATGATGTTGCCCTCGGCACGCACCTCATCGATCAAGCCCTTGATGCGGCTTTCAAACTGGCCACGGAACTGGGTGCCGGCTACCAGAGC